>CAYRDI010000004.1:0-1585 GCA_964423095.1 uncultured Micavibrio sp. | reverse complement strand
GCGGGCGTGACCTCCTTTGCCGTGTTTCAGGGGGGGCACATGATCTGGGCCGATGCCATTCCGGCGGGCGGCGCGCATGTGACCAACGATATTGCAAAGGGGCTGACCTGCGCGGGGTCCGATGCCGAACGGTTAAAGACGTTGTATGGAAGTGCCGTGGTGACGGCCGGCGATGAAAGCGAATTGATCGAAGTCCCGCAGCTCGGCGAAACCGACCGCCATTCGCCCAACCATATTCCGCGCTCTCTTCTGGTCGGGATTATCCAGCCGCGGCTGGAGGAGATTCTGGAGATTGTCCGCGCGCGGCTAAAAGAATCCGGTCTTGGCAACCATATCGGTCGGCGCGTGGTGTTGACCGGCGGCGGCTCGCAAATGCCCGGCATTCGTGAATTGTCACAAAGCATTCTCGATAAACAGGTGCGGCTGGGCCGCCCCATCCGCTTGAGCTCTTTGCCCGATGCGGTGTCCGGCCCTGCGTTCGCGACGACGGCAGGCTTGCTCTCCTATATCACCGAACGTCATGATGAAATGCCGGCGGAGATCATGGCGACCGTCGAACCAGGGTCGATGTGGGAGCGCGTGAAGTACTGGTGGAAGGAAAACTGGTAAGCATGTGTTCGGATTGAAAATTGTATAACTAGCCGGATGTTGTTCCGGCTTTTTCTTTTTGGAATCCTTGAAAAAACCGCAAATTCTCCCCAACTTATCCACAGGTAAATGATCTGCTTCTCTTGGGGTTTTTTAAACTCCATGAGACAATCCTGAAGTGCGATTCAAATGAATCACTTAGAAGAGTTTGCTCGCGCGGCGTGTTGAGGAAATGTGCCTTCCAAAACCGCCAAAGCCTACCGTTTTTGCCATCTTCGTGAATTTTCATGATTCCGTTCCGGCAAGAACGCCCCTAGAATCGCCAAATCACGACCTTGCATCGGAGGTTAACAGTTCAAATGATCAATTTAAGAATTCAAGCACCAGAGGTACAAAGATTGTCTCCTAAAATTACGGTCGTCGGTGTCGGCGGCGCGGGCGGAAATGCCGTCAACAACATGATTTCCTCTGGTCTCGAAGGGTGCGAATTCCTCGTCGCGAACACGGATGCTCAGGCGTTGGAAGGCAGCCTTTGCGAAACACGCATTCAGCTGGGCGCTCATGTCACAGCCGGTCTGGGTGCCGGTGCAAAACCGGAAATGGGCGAGAAGGCCGCCGAAGAATCGATTGATGAAGTGATGTCGTATCTTCAAGGCTCCAACATGGTCTTCATCACCGCCGGTATGGGCGGCGGTACGGGGACGGGGGCTGCGCCAATCATTGCGCGCGCTTGCCGCGAAGCTGGGATTCTCACCGTCGGTGTTGTCACGAAACCTTTCCGGTTCGAAGGTGCGCACCGCATGCGCCAGGCGGAATCGGGCATCAACGCCATCCAGGATTATGTGGATACGCTGATCGTCATTCCGAACCAGAACCTGTTCCGCGTGGCGAATGAAAAAACCACCTTTGCCGAAGCGTTCCGCATGGCGGATTCGGTTCTGCAATCCGGTGTTCGCGGCGTGACCGACCTGATCACAAAAGAAGGTCTGATCAATCT
>CAYRDI010000003.1:24044-82154 GCA_964423095.1 uncultured Micavibrio sp. | reverse complement strand
ATGAAGACCGATGGATGGTTCGTCCAACACATACAAAACACCCGTCAGGCCGGAGCCGATTTGTGAGGCAAGACGAATACGTTGAGATTCCCCGCCGGACAAGGTGGCCGAAGAGCGGGAAAGGGTGAGGTAGTCCAGCCCCACATTCATCAGGAAGTTCAAGCGGTCATTGATTTCCTTTAAGATGCGGACGGCGATTTCCTGCCGCTGCTTGTCGAGCTTTTTATTGACGCCGGCGAACCATGCATGCGCATCCTCAATACTCATTTCACTGGATTCGCCGATATGCTTGCCGCCGATTTTGACGGCAAGTGCTTCGGGTTTCAAACGATATCCTTTGCAATCCTCGCACGGCGTGGACATTTGATACTGTGAAAGGTCTTCACGAATACTTTGTGAATCGGTTTCGATCATCCGGCGTTCTAGGTTGGGGAGCACGCCTTCGAACGGTTTGGTCGTTTGATAAGTGCGCGATCCGTCATCATAGACAAAGGTCACATCATGTTCGGTGCCGTACAGCACGGCGTTGCGAACCTCTTCTTTCAACTTGTTCCACGGCGTGGTCATCTTACCGCCCATATCCTTGACCACGGCTTCAAGCGTTTGCATGTAATACCGCGAAAAGTTTTTGGACCACGGGGCCACCGCGCCATCTTCGATGGACAGGGATTTGTCCGGTACAGCAAGGTCTTCATCGAACGCCAGCACTTCGCCCAGACCGTCACACGCGGGGCAGGCCCCGTGGGGGGAGTTGAACGAAAACAGCCGCGGTTCGATTTCGGGAATAGTAAAGCCGGAGACGGGGCAGGCGAATTTTTCGCTGAACAAATGTTCTTTGCCCGTATCGGCCTCTTCGGCGATCATCAAGCCATCCGCGAGGCGCAGGGCGGTTTCCACGGAATCGGCAAGCCGGTTCCCCATATCCTGGCGCACAACCACGCGGTCAACAACCACGGAAATATCGTGTTTGAGTTTTTTGTTGAGATCCGGCACTTCGCCGATTTCGTATATCTTCCCATCGACCTTCACGCGCTGAAAGCCCTTGGCCATGTATTCCTTGAATTCTTTTTTATATTCGCCTTTGCGCCCGCGCACGACGGGGGCGAGCAGCATCAGTTTTGTGCCCTCGCCGAGTGCCATGATCCGGTCCACAATCTGTGAGGCTGATTGAGATTCGATGGGCAATCCCGTGGCGGGGGAATAGGGGATGCCGACCCGCGCCCACAAAAGACGCATATAATCATGGATTTCCGTGACCGTCCCAACGGTGGAGCGCGGATTTTTGGACGTTGTCTTTTGTTCGATGGAAATGGCGGGGGACAATCCTTCGATGGAATCCACGTCCGGCTTTTGCATCATTTCCAAAAATTGGCGGGCGTAGGACGAAAGCGATTCCACATACCGCCGCTGCCCTTCGGCATAGATGGTATCGAAGGCGAGTGAGGATTTACCCGAACCGGAGAGGCCCGTTACCACGACCAGCTTGTCGCGCGGAATATCCACATTCACGTTTTTCAGGTTGTGTTCGCGCGCCCCGCGCACGGAAATGGTTTTCAGCATGATCCCTGCCTGTTGTATTTCGTTTGAATCACAAAATCTTTTTTTGGCCCCCGCACAGACCACGTTACCGAAAAATGGTCGTCGTCGTGAAAGGCGTAAGTGCCTTGATATAGGTCATTCCCGCACAAATGGCGAGCCTTCGCCCGCCGGTCGTTTTCAAAGTCCAGCGTGTGGAATGAACGTCCATCGACGAAAAAAACGTGCAGGCCCGCATCGTCGGATTGATAGAGATAGTTTTGAAAGAAATCGAATTCTTCCCCGCCCGGCAGGCGGTTGATCCCCTGTTCGGTGTAAAGAAGGGAAGATGGTACCCCCGGCTTGTCCGTAAAGGCGGCTCGCCCCGTCATTACGCCATCATGGCCAACCGTGCGTGTGAGCACCCATTCCCCGCGCAGGCGGGAAAAGATATGTTGATCCGACTTGTTCGTGTTTTGTTCCACGATATTCTTATAATATAGGGGCGGGGTAAGGGGCAAGTGATGATTTTCAAATATCTAGATAGGGTGGCAATTTTTTGACATAAAATTAAAGAGCGAGATATAATATAAAACATCAAGAAACTTTATTTGGGAAAGTTTTATAATGAGCTTATCAACACAGCAGCCATCGGCTTTTTCAGCGTGGAACAAGGGCCTAGGTTTTCATTCGTTCAGGGATCTGATTTGGGATTTAGCTGACCCAAATAAAGAAAGTTACAATCCTATGAGAGCTATAAGTTTGCTTAGTGAGGCTATCAAAGGTAAGTGGATGCTCGATCAGTTTGCCAGAACAGAAATGGGTGCTGAGCGCGCTCCTCAAGAAGAGTTAGATCATTTTATGCCTAAACCTATTGTTGACAATGGTCCGGAAGGCGTCGACCAGCAGCTTCGTGTGGCCGTGAATTCAGGACTGCGATACCTGAGCACACCAACATTGGGATGGGAACCAGAGATGCCATGTGAGTTGGCTCGAAAAAAGCTTGGCTATACGCATCCTATGAGTGATGACACCCCCGAGCAGATAGCGGCTTGGATAAAAGAAGAGAGACGCATAATATACGAAGCTGAGCTTAAGGCCAGCATTTATGAGCTTGGTGAAGCTGTTGATGAACGGCACCGTGCCTTTTTAGAGGGCAATGTTAGTAAATGGCAAAAGTTGATGGGAGATCTTGATATAAAAGAGCATGGTCAAGTTTTGAGAGTAGATGGCCTTTCTCACCATATATGATTAGAGGGCTTGATTATTTGTAAAAGAGTCTAAATTCTTCCCAATATAACCCTCAGGAGGAATTTTATGTCTTATGATCTTTACACCATGGCCGGAAGCTGTTCGATGGCCGTTCACGCGATTATGAACGAACTGGGTCTGGAGCCCAAAATCCATTTGATGGAACAGGGGCCGGCCGGTTTGAAATCCCCCGAATATTTAAAGCTCAACCCGCGCGGGAACGTGCCGTTCATGCAAGAAGACGGCAAGGGCATGATCGAAGGGGCGGCCATCATCACCTATCTTTGTGATAAGGAAGGCAAGCTGATGCCCAAAAGCGGATGGGCACGCGCACAGGCCCTGCAATGGCTGATGTTCTGCAACGCGACGCTTCACCCGGCCTATAGCCGCACGTTCTGGCTATCCTCCAACACGCCCGAAGGCGACAGCCAGACGAGCGCGATTGCCGTGGCGCGCAAACAAATTCAGGCTTTGTGGGATTATGTCGAAGGCGAACTGGAAAAATCCGGCAATACTTACCTGTGCGGCGCGGAGCCGACTGCCGCGGACTTCCTGATGACGACGATCGCCAACTGGAACCCTGCCGCGTACACATTCGGTGCGAAAACCAAGGCAATTTTGAAAAACATATCCGCCCGCCCCAGTTACCAAAAGGCCCTGGCGGCTGAGAAGGTGGAATACAAGGCCGCTGCTTAAAATTTACAAAAAGCCCCCGTCTGGGGGCTTTTTTATTGCCGGAGCACAAAATTTTGTCTATTCCATAAAACGGGTATAGGTCATGTTTGTTGGAAGGTGAATCATGAAAGACGGGAATGATTGTTACGAGACAGCCTTGGGCGGTATGCCGGAGCAGGTGCGCGTTGCGTTTGAGAGAGCCGACCAGTCTATTCAGGGCAGTCTGTCGTCCGCCGCCGCGCACGGTATTGACGCGGGGATGCTGGAGACCGTTCAAGGCAGGTTGAGAATGTGCGCCCTGATAACGGGAACAATCGGCAGCGAGCCGACGGAACAGACCATGCTTGAGGATTACCGGCGGGCGCAAGAATATGCCCAAAAAACGGCAGGCTTTTACGGTGAACAGCCTTCAAGCTGGCTAAAAAATGTTTCCGGGGTTTTCGGGGAGATCGAGGCTGCCATCGGGGGGCATTTATCCAAAACCACGTTGGATAACCCTGCGCCATAGGGGTGACAGTCCGGGATAAACCCGCTATAAAACGCTTCTAATCATTTTATTTTAGGGCAAGGAGTTTTCTCGTGGCTGGTTCCGTCAACAAAGTCATTCTTATCGGCAATCTGGGCAATGACCCGGAAGTCAAAACCATGCAATCGGGCGACAAGGTGTGCAACCTGTCCGTTGCAACATCCGAAAGCTGGAAAGACAAGGCGACGGGGGAGCGCAAGGAACGCACCGAATGGCACCGCGTGGTTGTGTTCAACCAGGGCCTGATGAATGTTTGCGAAAACTTCCTGAAAAAAGGCGCCAAGGTTTATATCGAAGGCCAGCTTGAAACACGCAGCTGGGACGATGCCCAGAGCGGCCAGAAAAAATACACGACCGAAGTGGTTTTGCGTCCCTATCGCGGCGAAATCACCATGCTGGATTCCAAGGGCGGCGGTGCAGGGGCTTCCTCCGGCGGTTTCTCCTCGCAAGGACAAGGCGATTACGGCGGCGGCTTTGCTGCTGCGGGTTCGTCGAAGGGTTCCAAGGCACCCGTGGACGAATTTGAAAACGAAATCCCATTCTAACTATAATAAAAGACATGAAACATCTCATCCTTCTTCTCGCGCTCGTCTGTGTGTCCGGTTCCGTTATGGCGCAGGAGGCGGAAAAGGCGGATGACGTTGTTTCTTCTGTGGCCACGCCGCCCGTGTCCGATGCGGATGAAAAAGAACGTCTGGCGCTCGCCGAAAAAATGCATGAAATCTGGCCGATACGGATCCGCATGGAAAATGCGATCGACAATGTTGCCGAACAGGTCCCGGAGGAACGTCGCGCCGAAATAAAGGCGGCCATGCGTAAATCCATGAATTACGACAAGCTCCAAGAAGAATCGATCAAGGCGATGGTCAAAACCTTTACCGCGGACGAACTGAAAGCGATGATCGATTTTTACGGGTCCGATGTCGGGCGGTCCATTTCCGGCAAAACATCCGTCTATGAAACGGCCCTTCAACCGGCCCTGACCGGGATGATGGACAAGGCCATGCTGGATTTACGCACCGGCATGGAAGGCCCGCAAAGCTATCCAGAGGCCCCCGCCCAAAAACCTTAAAAGCGGTATCCGATCATTTTGGATGGTTTGATAAAATCTGGACCGACCGGTTCCAACCCTCATCGGGGTGGTCGTCCATGGAAAAAACATTAACATCAATCCGGGGGAATTCTTCGGGGATAAAACCGGGCGGCGCATTGGTTAGAACGACCACATCCCCCAGTTTTTGATAGTCGCCGCGAACAAGCGAAATGTAAGGTTCCTTAGGGTTGGTTGGTCCAGCTCCACGGGTGTTACAAAAACATAGGGTTAGTGTTTTTTTAAGTGTGCTGTTTTCGCCTACCCATGTTTCGTGAAAACGTCCGTATTTTTCGGTACTCTCACTTTTGGAAGGGATAAAGATGGCTCCTTTGTCGAGGAGATGGGTTGCAAAGACATCCCAATACACGCTTTTACCGGCATCTATGTCACCCGTGATGGACACAACGTAAGGCCGCGTGGGGCTTTTTTTAAGGGCGGTAAGGACCTTATCCGCGACATCTTTTGCAATGTCGATAAATTCTTCGCGTGTGGTGGTTGTGAAGGCTTTTGATAACATAAACAACCATGCCACAATCTCGTTTATTATGTCAATAAAAACGGTTTTCAAATGGCATTTTAAACGCTCAAAAAGCGGTGTGTTTTCTGTGGGTTAAATCTGTGCAAACCGCTTGCATTTCCTTGTGTTTGGCAGCTCTAACTGCTAAAAAAGCGGGTCAATGACATTGTAGAATATTGGAAAAAAAGTATGTCCGAATCCGCGATCAAGGAACCTATCGCCCCGACCGTCACCATCGAAGACGAAATGAAGCAATCCTACCTCGATTATGCCATGAGCGTGATCGTGTCTCGGGCGCTTCCAGACGTCCGTGACGGGTTGAAACCGGTTCACCGCCGCATCCTCTATGCAATGCGCGAAGGCGGCTATACGTCTGACAAAGCCTACCGGAAATCGGGACGGATCGTCGGGGATGTCATGGGTAAATACCACCCGCATGGCGATCAGGCGATTTACGATGCGCTGGTGCGTATGGCACAGGACTTTTCGCTCCGTTTGCCGTTGATCGACGGACAGGGGAACTTCGGTTCCATGGATGGCGATCCGCCCGCCGCGATGCGTTACACCGAATCCCGCCTGAACAAGGCCGCGGAAACGATGCTGGACGATATCGAAAAAGACACGGTCGATTTCCATGCGAACTACGATGAAAGTTTGAAAGAACCCGATGTATTGCCGGCGCGCATTCCCAATCTGTTGGTCAATGGCGCGGGCGGGATTGCGGTGGGGATGGCAACGAACATTCCCCCGCACAATCTGGGCGAAGTGGTAGATGGATGCCTTGCCTATGTTGCAAACCCTGAAATTTCGACCGAAGAATTGAATGACATTATTCCGGGGCCGGATTTTCCTACGGGCGGGCAAATTCTCGGCCGCAACGGGATTCGCAGTGCTTACCATACGGGCAACGGGTCTGTGGTGATGCGTTCCAAGACATCGTTTGAAGAGGTGGGGAAAGATCGTCAGGCGATCATCGTCCATGAAATCCCGTATCAGGTGAACAAGGGGAACCTGCTGCAACGTCTTGGCGAAGTCGCCCGCGAAAAGATTGTCGAGGATATTTCCGAGATCCGCGATGAATCTGACCGTGAAGGCGTTCGCATTGTTATCGAATTGAAAAAGGGCGCGGTCGGCGATGTGGTGCTCAACCAGTTGTTCAAGGCAACCGCGTTGCAAACATCCTTTGGCTGCAACCTCGTGGCCCTCGACCACGGCCGTCCGAAATTGTTGGTGTTAAAAGACTTCATTGCGGCATTCGTTAAATTCCGAGAAGAAGTCATCACCCGCCGCACCATTTTTGAACTGGGCAAGGCGCGCGAACGGGCGCATATCTTGGCGGGTCTGGCCGTGGCTGTTGCCAATATTGATGAGATCATCGCCCTGATCCGCAACGCCAAAAACCCGGTTGAGGCAAAAGACGGCCTTCTTGCCAAACGCTGGCCTGCCGCCGATGTCGCGCCGTTGATCGCCCTGATCGACGATCCGGAATATCCAATGCACGATGATGGCACGTACCAGATGTCCGAAGCGCAGGCAAAAGCCATTCTGGATTTACGCCTGCATCGGTTGACCGGGCTGGAGCGTGACAAGATCGGTGATGAATTGAAAGCTATCACGGATTCCATCGCCGAATATCTGGCCATTCTCGCCAGCCGCGAAAAGCTCTTGGACGTGCTCCGTAACGAACTGATCGAAATTAAGGCGAAATACAACACACCGCGCCGGACGGAGCTGGTCGAATCCGAATTCGAAATGGACATTGAAGAACTGATCCAGCGTGAAGACATGGTGGTGACTATTTCCCACGGGGGGTACGTCAAACGCGTGCCGCTGGATACATACCGCGCGCAAAAACGTGGCGGGAAGGGGCGCACGGGCACGGCGTTGAAGGACGAAGATTTCGTATCGGATATGTTTGTGGCCTCCACCCATACGCCGATTGTGTTTTTCACATCGCGTGGGATTGCCCACAAAATCAAGGTCTGGCAATTGCCGTTGGCCTCCCCCACATCGCGCGGAAAAGCCCTTGTCAACCTGATGCCATTGCAGGAAGGGGAAAATGTCTCTGTTTACCTGCGTGTGCCCGAAAATGAAGAGGTTTGGGACAAACTTGATGTCATGTTTGCAACATCCCACGGGTCTGTGCGCCGGAACAAACTGACGGACTTCCAGAGCATCCGCTCCAACGGCCTGATTGCCATGAAGTTGGAGGAGGGGGAAAAGCTCGTCTCCGTCAAAATCTGTACCGAAGATGAAGACATCATGCTGGCGACAGCGAAGGGCAAGGCCATTCGTTTTGCCGTAACCGACATTCGCGTGTTTGCAGGCCGGACATCCACGGGCGTCCGCGGGATCAAGCTGGGCAAGAATGACGAGGTAATCTCGATGTCCGTTCTCAAACATGTTGACGTATCCCCGGAACAACGCGCGGCCTATCTGAAAATGGCGTCCAAATTGCGCGGAGCCGACGAAGAAGGCATGGAAACCGAAGAGGGCGTGGCCGACACCACCCTGACGCCAGAGGAATTCAAGGCGTTTCAGGACAAGGAACAATTCCTGCTCACCGTCACCAACGGCGGATTCGGGAAACGCACATCGGCCTATGAATATCGCCTGACCGGCCGCGGCGGGCAGGGGATCACCAACATGTCCCTGACCAAAAAGAACGGCGGTTCTGTGGTGGCAACCTTCCCGGTGACGGATTCCCATCAGGTCATGCTGATTTCCGATCAGGGACAAATGATCCGCATGCCGATCGGCGGTGTGCGCTTTACGGGCCGCGCCGCGCAGGGCGTGACGTTGTTCAAGGTTGGAGAAAACGAAAATGTAGTCTCCGTGGCCTGGCTGATCGAAGACGAGGATGACGAGGCTGGCGACGTCATTGTCGATGTCGAAGAATCCGTGACCGTCGCCGAAGATACCGCCGAATAACATACAAACCAGGCAGTCATAATGCGTGCGAAGTATAGAAGACGTATACTGCTTTCCTTTATCAGTGCGGCCCTATTGCTGGGTGCTGTTGGTTTGTCCGTTTATAAAAGTTTCGGCGAAATGGAACGGCAAAAAAACTGGGTCGATCACACCTATGAGGTAATAGGTGCTGTTTCCGACGTGCTTTCGGGTATGAAGGATGTACAATCTTCGCAGCGCGGATTTTTGATCACAGGTGATGAAAACTATCTGGATCCTTATAACGATGCGCTTCCCGAAGTTAAAGCGCGTATGGTGGACCTGAAACGTCTGGTGTCCGACAACCCGGAGCAGGCAGAACGATTTAAGGAATTGGCCGCTCACATCGACAAAAGGATGGGAATAGCCGCAACCGTTTTGAAAATCTATCGCCAGAGCGGCCAACAGGCTGCCTTTGATATGGTCAAGGACGGCAGCGGAAAAAAGGAAATGGATCATATCCGCGACATCACCGCGGATATGATTGATGACGAGCGCGATCTTTTGCAAAAACGCCAGACGGCATTAAAAGTGTCATCGCAAGTTATGCTTGTGGTCGGTCTTTTGGGGCTGATCACATGCTTTTTCATACTGGTCCTTGTTTTTTACATGATCAGCCGTGAAGCCTCGCAACGCGCCTTCACCGAGGACAATTTAAAATCCGCTCTCGCGCGCATGGAAATCATCACACAGGAAACGCAGATGATGGGCAGGTTGGGAGATTATCTGCGCGGTTGCCGGAACGAAGAGGAAGCATACGACATTATCGGAAAGAATATGCCGCTGCTGTTTCCCGAAACCCATGGCAGCGTGGCGATGTTCAACAATTCCCGCAATCTTTTGCAAAATGTGGTTGCCTGGGGGGATGTACCGTCCGCTGTCGAAAGCGAATTTGACCCGGATGATTGCTGGGCGTTGCGTCAGGGGCGCATCCACCAATCCATGAATGATGGAAAGGTGCCGATGTGCGACCATCTTTCGGGATTTCAGGATATTTATTGTTCCGTCTGTCTGCCGATGCAGGCGCAGGGCGAAACGCTGGGCCAGATTTATGTGGGAATGGCCCGGAGTATGCCGATGGATGAACGCCAGATCGGAATATTGCGGAATGTCGGGGAACAGGTTTCGCTGGCCCTTGCCAACTTGAAACTGCAACAGGCTTTGAAGGAGCAATCCATCAAAGACCCCCTGACCAAGCTGTTCAACCGCCGCTATCTTGAAGAGACGTTGGTTCGTGAAACGGCGCGGGCCCAAAGGAATGGCCAAACGGTTTCCGCGCTGGTCATGGACATCGACCATTTCAAAAAGGTCAACGATACTTATGGTCATGATGGCGGTGATGCGGTACTGGTCGCGTTTGCAAAGCTGCTGTCCACAAAGGTCAGGAAAGAAGACATTGCCTGTCGTCTGGGCGGGGAGGAGTTCGTTTTGGTTCTCCCGGCCGCGGACATAAATCTTGCCCGTGCGCGGGCACAGGAAGTTTGCGATGCCACGCGGAATATCAAGGTCAAGTTTCAGGGCAGCACGATAGAGATCACCGTTTCGATCGGTGTGGCAATCTATCCGGAACAGGCGGCGCAGACCGATGAATTGATCCAGTTTGCCGACCTGGCCTTGTATCAGGCGAAAAACACTGGACGCAACCGCGTCGTTGTCTATGATCCGGCCATGAGCAAGAAGGCATAAAAGATGACCGCCCAGTCCCAACGCATCGGAATTTATCCAGGCACGTTCGACCCCATCACCAAGGGCCACCTGCATATCATCAAGCGGGCAAGCCGGCAGGTGGACAGGCTGATCGTCGGCGTGGCGGCCAATGCCCGCAAAAATCCGCGCTTTACGCTCGAAGAACGGATGGAGATGGTGCGCACCGATTGCGCGAACATACCCGAAAAATATTGCGACATAGAGGTTCAATCCTTTGACAATCTGTTGATCCATTTTGCACGGGATATGAACGCCTCCTGCATTTTCCGGGGGCTTCGCGCCGTATCGGACTTTGATTACGAATTCCAGATGACGGGGATGAACGCCCGTATGGCCCCCGATATTGAAACAGTCTTTCTGATGGCCGCCGATAAATGGCAGTTTGTTTCGGCCTCCTTCGTCAAGGAAATCCACCAGCTGGGCGGCGACGTTTCGGAATTCGTGACACCCGCCACGTTGGGGCGGTTGAACGGGGAATGAAAACCCTTTGAAAACCGCCAAAAACCTCGATTTCTGGGGGGCAGGGCGGTTTTTTTGATAATTCGGTTATTAAGGGCAAAACATGCCTTGACGGAAGGCCAAGAGATTCTTATGTTCCGAGGGCTTAAACGCCTTTTTTAGGGTTTGATCGCGTAGCTCAGTCGGTAGAGCAACTGACTTTTAATCAGTAGGTCGTGGGTTCGAATCCCACCGCGATCACCAGTCTTCCCCTCCTTGATGTCCTTGAACTTTCGGCAAATTTCCTTATACCTGTAATGTCTTATTACAAAAGGAAAACCATGCAACCCGCGACCGCCCAAACCCCCGAAACACCCGCCAAAGACATGAAGGACATTGTCGCCTTGTGCAAACGCCGCGGCTTTATTTTTCCGGCATCGGACATTTACGGCGGGATCAACGGTTTTTGGGATTTCGGGCCGCTGGGCACGGAATTGAAAAACAACCTGCGTGATCTGTGGTGGCGGCGGATGGTTTTGTGCCCGCCGATCGGGCCGGATGGCCACCCGGTGCAGATCGTGGGGCTTGATAGCGCGATCATTCAAAATCCCAAAGTGTGGGTGGCATCGGGCCATGTCGGCGGCTTTTCCGATCCTATGCGCAAATGCCCCGGCTGTGGTCGTTTTGCCCGTGCAGATCATTTATGGGATTCTCTTTTCACGGAATCGGAATGGGTGGAATCCCTTTTGCAGGAATTTTCGCCAAACGAAGGTAAGATAGATACGAACGCCTTGATGAAATGGGCAAAATCCAAAGGAAAGAAACTGGCCCCAAATCTGGCTTTGGTGAAAAACCCGGAAGTAACGCTAAGCTGGCTGGCTACTCGTGTAAACGGACAGCCTGAGGTTCCGCCGGACATTCAGGAAATTATCCGGCATGTTGCAACTGCCCAATTGAATGAAACAGGGTTACAGGATCCATGCCCGCGTTGTGGCGCGCCACTGGAGGGTGAATCGACGTTCAATCTTTTGATGCAGACTCATTTGGGTGTTTCGGCCACGGACGACAACATCGCCTATTTGCGCGGTGAAACGGCGCAGGGGATTTTCATCAATTACAAAAACGTGCTGGATTCGTCACGTGTGAAGGTTCCGTTCGGGATTGCACAGGTGGGGAAAGCCTTTCGGAACGAAGTGAACCCGCGGAACTTCATCTTCCGTTCTCGTGAATTCGAACAAATGGAAATGGAATTTTTCTGCGCGCCCGAAGACGCCAAGATGTGGTTTGATTTCTGGATCAAGGAACGCAAAAAATTCTGGCAAGACCTTGGTCTGTCCGAAGGCAACCTTTTGATGCGCGAACATGATGCGGATGAACTGGTATTCTATTCCAAGGGCACGTTCGACATCGAATATAAATTCCCGTTCACGGCACCGGGCTTTGGCGAACTCGAAGGGATTGCGTACCGCACAAACTATGATCTAACGCAGCATCAGGAACATTCGGGCCAGAAAATGGAATATATCGATCCCGAAGACAACACGAAGAGGTATCTGCCGCACGTGATCGAACCCGCCGCTGGTTTGACGCGCGGTGTTCTGGCATTGCTCTGTGAGGCCTATACGCCTGATCCAAGCCGTCCGTCGGGGGTTTACCTCAATTTCCATCCGAAAATTGCGCCGAAAAAGGCTGCGATCCTGCCTCTGACCGCTAAGGATGGCCAGCCGGAAAAGGCCGAAAAGCTGTATATGGAACTGCGCGAAGAATTTCCCGTCGATCTGGACATCAAACAGAATATCGGGAAACGGTATGCGCGGCAGGATGAAATCGGCACGCCGTTCTGTTTCACCATCGATAATGACACGATGGCCGACGATACGGTCACGGTGCGGCAACGCAACACGATGGCGCAGGAACGGATTGCCATGGACAAGGTTGCGGACTACCTGCGCGCCAAAATGAAGGTTTGATATGAACTTGCCGCCGGAAACGCCGATTCAAAAAGATGTCGAAGACGCCCTGCAGGAAAACAAGGCAGGGATCGGCACGCGTATCCGCCGTAACTTCCTGACCGGAATCGTGGTCATGGGGCCGATTCTGATTACGATCTGGGCGACCATGTCGTTCCTGAACTATCTGGATCGTGAAATCGCGGGGTTGTTGCCGGCCGGCACCAATGATTCCCATATTCTGCCCAACAATATTCCGGGTATCGGCCTGTTGGTGACGATCACGTTTTTCACGCTTTCCGGATGGTTCGCACGGAATTTTCTGGGCCGTCTTTTGATCCGCACATCGGAATATATCGTGGGGCGGATGCCGGTGGTGAACACGATCTATAAAACCTTGAAACAGGTTTTTGAAACCACGATGGGCGCGCAATCACAGGCGTTCCGCGAAGTGGTGCTGTTTGAATACCCGCGCGCGCGGTGCTGGACGGTGGGGTTTGTGACAGGAACCACCAAGGGGGAAATCCAAACCCTGACCGATGACGAAGTGGTGAATGTTTACATCCCCACGACGCCGAACCCGACATCGGGGTTTTTGTTGTTTATTCCAAGAAAAGACCTGATTTACGTGAAGATGACGCCCGAAGACGCCATCAAATTGATCGTTTCCGGCGGGATTATCACGCCGGAAGATTAAACTGTTAGGCGGAGGGTACTGTAGGCCCGCCGGGTGGATTCTTCCGGATATTGTCGAGAACACGCCGCATCCGTTCGGCCGGCGGTTCGCCTGATGCGGCGGCATTCATTTCGGGGGCAATCTGTTGCTGTTCCTTGTCGGGGATTCCTGCCCCATAGGTTGCCGTTGCGGGTTTTATATCATATCCGCCAGCCTGTTTTTCAAAGGCACCTCCAATGGTGTATCCGACATTGACGGTTGTTTGTGGCATGGATGGTGTTGCAACATGTGCCGGTGTCACAGGTGCGGGGGCTTTGGCAAGGTCGGCCCTTAACCGTTCGGCAACGGCGGAATATTGTTTTTCACGGGCTTTGTTCCATTGATTGCTCTGTCCATAGAACGTATGGAATTCATTGAAAAGCTCTTGCGGCGTTGCTTTGCTTAGCGCCATATCGGGGTTGCCGCGGGCGATATCAAGGATTGATTTATAGACGTTTTCAGGATGCAGAGGGTGCGTCTCATCGTTCTTCATGAACAATTCATCATGCATCATCGGCGTTTTGCTTTCCTGCGCAACCTTCACGACATCGAATTTTACCGCGCCGGTTTTGTGGTTTTTCTGCGTGGCGTAATAAACGTCGGCCGGCTTTCCGTTCACATCCATCTTTTGATGGTAAACGGAATGGAACGGAATCGCGTATTCGCCGGAAAGTTTGTGTTCCTTTGCCGTGGCTGATTCCGGGGCGGCTTTTAGAACTTCTTCCAGCGCGGTGAATGTTGCTGTCTTTTTCTGGTGGTATTTCATGTCCTCATGAAACGCACTTGCCAGTTCTGTATCAAAACCATCAAGGCAAATCGCGCGGCCCTTGACGTTCAGATAAACCAGATAAGGTTTGTTGTTTTCACCAAAAGTATAAAGGGCGTATTCATCGCTTCCCGGAATCCCATATGAAAAAATGTCCTGCCCGTTCATGATGGCATAAAGATTTTCTGGTTTTTTTAAATCGGCAGGCTTTTGATATTCCAGCCATGTCTGCATCCCAAGAAAATCTTTTTCGTTTTGTTCTTCGGGGGAAAGATCAACGCGTCGCGTGCCCTCATCCTTTCCAAGAATAAGCGGTGCCGGTTTTTCGGCAGTGGCGGGTTCGGATGGAGGCCCTTCCGGTGAGGCATTCGTCGGGCGAAATTCATGTGAAGGTCCGGCGCGACCTGTACCGGATTTTTTCATGAGTGATCCAAAAAGGTCAAATGGTTCCGTGTCTTTGGCCGCGTCAATAAACTCATCAAATGGTTTGAAATCCTTTGGTTTGGAAAAGGCAAGACGAACAGGGTTTTGGATTTTTATCCTCTGTTCCGGCGGCAGGAATTTGTTTTGATCTTCGATGGCCAGTTGCAACAAGCGCCGTTGTTCACGCGTGCCGGTCAGCTTTACCTCGGTCCAGCTTCCGTTCTGTACGGCGTGAAGGGCCATCATCTGCGCATCGGTATAGGTAAAGCCAATATCATTGTTTTTGGCGTTCTGGATATGCGTAACAAAACGAACGCCTTGCGCACCGATATCCAGATGGCCGTTCGACCCCGCCATTTTGAAGACCGCGCCGGATTGCGTTTGCTGTGCATCTTCCAGCTTTTCAAACAAAAATTTTCGTTGGTGAAAAACAGGGTAGGGGGTGGACAGCCCGGTTTCTTCGGGCAGCAAGGCTTTTCCGTGCGCCGCTTGCAGCGCGCCTAAAAAAGTACCAAATAATGTCTTTTGATCTTCGCCAAACGCATTGAACCAATCCACATAATCCTGGAACGCGGAATTTTGCGTGCCTGTGTTTGCGGTGTTTGCCTTCGCGTGGCCGCGTGAAGCACGGGATGAATTCAATCCGACGAAGCCGGGACCTTCGAACGCGATATTCTCGTCCTGTCCTGTGGTGAATTGTCCTGAATTACCGTCCATCGGTATATCCCTCGAATATGCGTCTTATTTCTATAATAAAGAATACCAGAAAGTACCAGATAAAGCGTAAATGCGCAAATTTCCCAAGGGGTTAACCCTTATCCCGCGCGCAAATTGGCGATGGCCTGATCCTGTTCCATCAAATAAAGTAATGTTTTCAAGGCATTGCCGCGGTTTCCTTCAAGGTCAGGGTCCTTGGTTAAGATTAATTTGGTGTCATCCCGTGCCGTGGCAAGGAGGTCGCCGTGAAATTGCAGATCGGCCAGACGAAAGGTGGGCAGGCCGCTTTGGCGGGTGCCGAGGATTTCCCCGCCGCCGCGCAGTTCGAGGTCTTTTTCAGCGATCAGGAACCCGTCTTCGGTTTCGCGCATGATCTTCAAACGCTCCTTCGCGGCCTTGGACAGCTTGTCGTCATAAAGGAGGAAACAAAAGGATTTATCGCCGCCGCGGCCCACGCGGCCACGAAGCTGGTGCAGTTGGGCCAATCCAAACCGTTCCGCCTGTTCAATCACCATGATGGTGGCTTCGGGGACGTTCACGCCGACCTCGATCACCGTCGTGGCGACAAGGATTTTTAATTTACCGCTGACGAAATCCGTCATCACGGAATCTTTTTCCGAAGGCTTCATTTTTCCGTGGATCAAACCGACCACATCACCGAACCGTTCTTTTAAAATATCGTACCGCGCTTCGGCGGCCTGAAGATCGAGCAGTTCGGATTCTTCCACCAACGGACAAACCCAATAGCTGCGGGCACCCGTCGCCATTTGGCGGCCGACGCCCGCGATCATGTCATCGACCTTATCGATCGAAATCAACAGCGTTTCCACGGGTTTGCGCCCCGGCGGCTTTTCATCAAGGCGGGAGACTTCCATATCGCCATAGGCGGTAAGGGTGAGCGTACGCGGGATGGGCGTTGCCGTCATGACAAGAACGTCTGTGCCGCGCCCCTTGTTTTGTAATTGCAGACGTTGGTGCACGCCGAACCTGTGCTGTTCATCAATGACGGCGAGGCCGAGATCATCAAATTCAATTTCGTCCTGAAACAACGCATGGGTGCCGATCACCACCTGCGCACGTCCATCGGCGATTTGTGCCAGAAGCTCTTTGCGCGCGGCTCCTTTGTCACGTCCGGTCAGGCAGATAAACGATACACCCGCAGCTTCCAGCCACGGGGCAAAACTCTGCGCATGTTGCCGGGCCAAGATTTCCGTGGGGGCCATGATGGCGGCTTGCGCCCCGCATTCGATGACGTTCAGCATGGCGAGCGCGGCGACAACGGTCTTTCCGCTACCCACATCGCCCTGCAATAGACGAAGCATGCGCAAGGGTTCTTTCATATCCGCATCGATTTCGGAAAGGGCGCGGAGTTGCGCGCCCGTGAGTTTAAAGGGTAAAGCGCGTTCCAGTTTTTCATGGAGTTTTCCGGTTGGTTTCCATGCCCGGCCATTCTGGCGGCGGAGCTTTCTGCGGACGAGCGCAAGCGATAACTGGTTTGCCAGCAATTCATCGTACGCAAGACGCGCGCGCGCGGGATGTTCGGGGGAAAGTTCTTCGGCCGTATCGGGATTATGAAGTTTTAAAACGGCGTCTTTCCAGTCCGGCCATTTTTCGCGTTTCTTGTGTGCGGGGTCGAGCCAGTCTTCAAGCACGGGGACAAATTCCATCGCCCCGTGTACGGCTTTTCGCACCGATTTATTGGTGACGCCGGCGGTAAGCGGGTAAACAGGTTCCACCGTTTCAATATCGCCCTTGTCCTTAGTCATCGCATCGGGGTGGACGATCTGCCGGTTTCCCTGAAATATTTCCATTTTGCCGCTGATAAACCGCTTTTCACCAGTCGGGAGTTGTTTTTCCAGCCAGTCTTTGTTGGCGTGAAAGAAGACAAGGTTCATCGCGCCCGTATCGTCCGTACACCACACGCGATAGGGCATGGATCGTTTGGGCGGAGGGAAGTGTTTTTGGATGGCAACTTCGATGGTACAGATTTTACCATTCTCCGCCTCGGCGATTTTGGGTTGGTACGATCTGTCCACGAAGTCGACAGGTTTATGCCAGAACAGATCGAGAATTTTCGATCCGCCGATCAGCTTTTCCATGAGTTTGCCGTTTTTCGGCCCCACGCCGGGCAGGACGGTCAGGGAACGGAACAGCGGGTCTAGGGTAAAAGGGCGTGGCATCGCATTCAAAACTAAAGTATGAATATTTCCATGACTTTAGAAGAACTGGACAACAGACGCAAACGCCTTATTTTTCGCTCGTGGCACAGGGGAACCCGTGAAATGGACCTGATTATGGGGTCTTTTGCGCAAAACCATGTACCGGGCATGGATGCCGCCGCACTTGATCTTTATGAAGAATTGCTTCATACCCCCGATCCCGATGTGTATGACTGGATTTCCGGCCAGAAACAGCCACCGGCCAATATGATGAACCACGTTTTGGAAAAACTGATCGCGCACGATTATGCAAGCCACGGCCCAGCCAGAAAAGACGAAGCCTGATACCCGGACACATCCGGTGCTGTTCGGCTGCCCGGAAGGGCAGGATGCGCGCGTTCTGGCGGATATGGCGCGGGATTTGGCGCGGGCCAAAAAAATCCTGATCCATGTTTGTCTGGATGATGGCGCGGCGATCTCTTTACGCGAACGGATCACTTTTTTTGCTCCTGATATAAAAACGATTTTTTATCCGGCGTGGGACTGTTTGCCCTATGACCGCGTTTCACCAAACGCCGAAATCGTGGCACAACGGGTGGAGGCTTTGTCCGCGCTTTTGGATTGGGGACGCGATGAAAAATATTTACCGCGGATTTTAATCACCACCGTAAATGCGATGACACAGCGCACCATGCCGCGCGAAGCGTTGGAAAAATCCGCTTTTTCAGCAAAGGTCGGTGAGAGGCTTTCCGTTTCGGATTTACAGGCGTATCTGGTCGCCAACGGGTATATGCGCATCGATACGGTGCGGGAGCATGGCGAATTTGCCGTACGCGGAGGGATCATCGATCTTTATCCGCCGGGGGAAGATATGCCTGTCCGGATTGATCTGTTCGGGGACGAGGTGGAAAGCATTCGTGCCTTTGATCCCGCCACGCAACGAACGGAAGGGAAAAGAAATATTTTCACCCTTAAACCCGTCACGGAATTCTTTTTGGATTCTGAATCAATTCAAAGATTTCGCGCCGGATACCGTGAAACCTTCGGCGCGGTTACGGGCAATGACCCGCTGTATGATGCGGTGAGCGATGGCCGCCGGTATAACGGCATGGACCATTGGGTGCCGCTGTTCTTTGAAAGAATGGGGACATTGTTCGATTATGTGCCCGCGCGTTCCATGACGTTTGATCAGCACGCGGTGCAGGCCGTTGCCGAACGGTTTACACAGGTCAAAGATTTTTACGACGCACGCAAAACACTCGAACAATCCCTTGGCAAAAAGGGTAAAAAGAAAGACAGCGATGTTTCCTTAAGCGGCAGTGTCTATCACGCGCTGGCACCGATCAAACTTTATCTGTCCGAAGAAGAGTTCGGGATATACGCAGAAAGCGCGTTGGAAATACTACCATTCGGTGCGCCGGATGACAGTGCCCAAAAGGATGGCGGCGGAAAAAAGGGGCGCGACTTTTCGGATATACGCGCCTTGCCGGATGGGAATCTGTTCGGGGCGTTGAAAACACATCTGGCCCAATTGAACCGCAAAACATTGATTGCGTGCTATTCCGAAGGGTCAAAAGAACGATTGAAGGGGATGATGACCCATGCCGGCATTGACCCGCTGCCGGATATGGTGATCCTTGGCCTTGAACACGGGTTTGTATCCAATGATCTGGTGGTGCTCTCCGAACAGGACATCCTGGGCGATCGCTTGACGCGCCGCGCCACCCGCAAAAAGAAATCGGATAATTTCCTGACCGAAGTGTCTTCGTTGAACGAAGGGGATCTGGTCGTTCATGTCGATCACGGGGTGGGAAGATTCGACGGGCTTGAAACGCTCAAGGCCGCCGGTCTTCTTCATGATTGTCTGAAAATCATTTATGACGGCGGTGACAAGCTGTTTGTGCCTGTCGAAAATATCGAAGTGCTTTCGCGCTTTGGTTCCGATGAAGGGTTCACGCAACTTGATAAACTGGGCGGTGCAGGCTGGCAGGCACGAAAGGCACGCGTCAAAAAAGACCTGATGATCATGGCCGAAGGGCTTTTGAAAATTGCCGCCGCACGTATGGTGCGTAAAGGCGAAAAGCTCAGCGTTGAAAAAGAACTGTATGATGCCTTTTCCGCGCGCTTCCCGTATCAGGAAACCGATGACCAGCTAAAATCCATTTTCGATGTTCTTTCCGACCTGAATGGCGAACAGCCCATGGACCGCCTGGTGTGCGGCGATGTCGGGTTCGGGAAGACGGAGGTGGCCCTGCGTGCGGCCTATGTCGCCGCGATGTCGGGTGTGCAGGTGGCCGTGGTGGTGCCGACGACCCTGCTGGCACGCCAGCATTACAACAACTTTGCGGCCCGCTTTGCCGGCACGGGCATTCGGGTTGATCAGCTTTCACGCCTTGTCAATGCGCGCGATGCCAAACGCACACATGACGGGCTGGCGGATGGAAGCGTCCACATCGTCGTGGGCACGCATGCGATCTTTGCCAAAAGCACGAAATTTTCACATCTGGGCCTTGTGATCGTCGATGAAGAGCAACGATTTGGCGTAAAGCAAAAAGAACGATTGAAGGAAATCAAGGCGGATGTTCATGTTTTAACGCTGTCCGCCACACCGATCCCGCGCACGTTGCAGATGTCTTTGACGGGCGTAAAGGATATGTCGCTCATCACCACGCCGCCGGTGGACAGGCTCGCCATCCGCACGTTTGTTTTGCCGTTTGATCCGCTTGTCATCCGTGAAGCGATCTTGCGTGAACATTACCGCGGCGGACAGACCTTTTATGTTGTCCCGCGCATCGGCGATATGGAAGAGGTGGAAGAAACGCTCAAAGACCTTGTGCCGGAAGTCAAGATCGTTGCCGCCCATGGTCAAATGACGCCGACAGATTTAGAAGACCGCATGACCGCTTTCTATGAGGGGCAATATGATGTCTTGCTTGCCACCAATATCATCGAAAGCGGAATCGATATTCCGCGCGCGAACACCATGATCGTGCACCGTTCGGATATGTTCGGTCTGGCCCAGCTTTATCAAATCCGCGGCCGCATCGGCAGATCGAAGGTGAGGGCCTATGCATACCTGACCTATACGCCCACGCAAAAGCTGACCGCACAGGCGCAAAAACGGCTGGAGGTTATTGAAACGCTTGATACCCTTGGTGCGGGGTTTCAGCTTGCCAGTCACGATATGGACATTCGCGGCGCGGGCAATCTTCTGGGTGAAGAACAATCCGGGCACATCAAAGAGGTTGGTGTGGAACTCTATCAGCAAATGCTCGAAGAAGCCGTGGCCGCCGCACGCGCGGGCGTTGACTTCGATGATTTGCCATCGTCGGACACATGGTCGCCGACCATCAACCTTGGCACATCTGTTTTAATTCCCGAACTTTATGTTGAAGATCTGGGCGTGCGGATGAGCCTTTACCGTCGCCTTGCCGATCTGGAAACTGATCAGGATGTGGAGGCATTCGCCGCTGAATTGATCGACCGGTTCGGAACATTGCCGGATGAAGTGGAAAACCTTCTGGATATTGTCCGTATCAAACAACTTTGCCGTATCGCGCATGTGGAAAAGGTGGAGGCGGGGCCGAAGGGTGCCGTGGTTTCATTCCGTAAAGACACCCCGCCCAATATTCCGGCCCTGATGCAATGGTTGCAGGCGGCAAAAGGCACCGTAAAA
Source organism: uncultured Micavibrio sp. (assembly GCA_964423095.1). Classification (GTDB taxonomy): domain Bacteria; phylum Pseudomonadota; class Alphaproteobacteria; order Micavibrionales; family Micavibrionaceae; genus Micavibrio_A. The sequence continues at coordinate 61,078 of CAYRDI010000003.1, read as the reverse complement.
CTGCGCCCGGATCAAAAACTTGTGGCTGTAAAGGCTTGGGATTCCGTGGAAAGCCGTGTACGCGGCACACAAATCCTGATGAAACAGTTGGCCGATCTGGCCGTGTAGGCTATACTTTTTAGGAAACAAGCGTCAAAGGACCTGCCATGAACCGCGATTATGCCGAAAGCAAAATACGGGATGCCCTGAAATCCGCCAAGGGGAATGTTACGAAGGCACGCCAACAGGTGATCGCGCAGGCGATGGAAGATACCAAACTGATGCATGAATTGGTGGCCCCGCACATGACGGGGATCGTAGCCCACGCCGTCAACCGCGTGATGACGATGAAGGAAAAGCCGGTGCCTCCGGCACCGGAGGCCGCACCGCCGACCAAGGGCAAAACTGATCCGTTCGGATTGGAAATTTTAAAGGCTATTGCACTTGGTAGCAGCGCGCAGTTCGGGCAGGACAGCGGCATCTCCGTCAAGCGTCAGGCGGCCTCGCAAAGGCATATTGATGCCATCCGCCAGATGGTTTCCAAAGACAAAACCAAAAAATAAAACCAATGTCCGGCTCCAATCCATATTTCGAAGGGCGCGAAGAACAGCGCGCGGCGTTCCTGAATGTTCACCTGAAAGGCGTGCATGATGTTCGCCCGTTGACGCAGGATTGGGCGTCGCGCCGTTATTTCCGCGTGTCATGCGGCGATAAGACATTTGTGTTGATGGAGGCGGTGCCCGACCATATTGAAACCGCAACGATGGGGCATAAATTATCAGCGTTTTTAAAAATCGCCCGGCTTTTGCATGATCGCGGTATATCGGTTCCTGAAATTTATGCGGTGGATGAACGCGATGGGTATGTGTTGCTGGAAGATTTCGGGGATATAACCCTGAATGCGGCCTTGCAAAACGGTATGTCTGAAATGGATGTCTATGCGGCCGCCACGGATGTTTTGATCGCGATGCGCGACAATATTTCCATGAATGATCTGCACGGCTTTGCAAAATACAAAGACAGCTATATCCGCAAAGGACGGCAGAGGATTGTCGATTGGTATCTGCCCGCCACGCGTAAAGCGGTCAATAACGATGATGTTCTATCATCCTATCTGAAGGCATGGGACGATGTGGCCACCGTGTTGCCGCCGCCGCGAATCGGTTTTGTTCACGGTGATTTCCATCTGGGAAATTTGATGATGCGCAAAAATGGGCCGTGCGGTGTTCTGGATTTTCAGGATGCGATGGCGGGGCCGGTGGCCTATGACCTCGCCAACCTGTTGGAAACGATCCGCGCCGATGTGCCCGAAGATGTCTATACCGCGATGATGTCCCGTTACGGGGGCGATGATAATTTTCGCGCCTGGTTCCGCGTCATGGCGGCGCAGTTTCATTGCCGCCTGATCGGACAGGTTTTGCGGCTTGCCATCCTTTCGGGAAAGACAGACCTTCTGGCCTATATGCCAAGGATTCAATCCTATTTGCGCCGGGAACTGGAATCACCCGTCTTAAAGCCTCTGGCGGACTGGTTTCGTGCCGAACGAGTGGATTTAGCGGCCGAATCCTTTGATCCGGAGGCTATTCGCCCCTTTATCCGCCCCGATGCGTTTTAGGGCAAAAATCATCTTTTCACCGGCGTTCCAGTGTGGTTATTTATGCCCGTCAAAAAATGTTACAAAAAGGTGAAACCACATGTCGATCATTGCCAACCGCCTGACCAAAATTAAACCGTCCGCCACATTGGCCGTTACGGCAAAGGCCGCAGAATTGAAAGCGGCGGGCCGTGATGTGATTGGTCTTGGTGCAGGCGAGCCTGATTTCGATACGCCGGAATTCGTCCGTAAGGCGGGATGCGATGCCATCAACGGCGGACAGACGAAATACACCAACGTGGATGGAACACCCGCCATCAAGGATGCAATCATCGCCAAATTCAAACGGGACAACAATCTGACCTACGCCCGCGATCAGATCATCGTGGGAACGGGTGGAAAACAGGTTTTGTACAATGCCCTGATGGCCACGCTGAACCCGGGGGATGAAGTAATCATTCCGGCCCCGTACTGGGTTTCCTATCCCGATATGGTGATCTTGGCCGAAGGCACACCTGTCTTTGTGGAATGCACCATTGAAAACAATTTCAAAATGACGGGCGCGCAACTGGACGCCGCGATTACCCCGAAAACCAAATGGGTTATTTTGAATTCCCCGTCCAACCCGAGCGGTGCCGCCTATACCAAGGCTGAAATGAAATCCCTGACCGATGTGTTGATGAAACATCCCCATGTCTGGGTGATGACGGATGATATGTATGAACATCTGGTCTATGACGGATTTGAATTCTGCACACCCGCCGAAGTGGAACCCAGCCTGTATAACCGCACATTGACGGTCAACGGCGTATCGAAGGCCTATTCGATGACCGGCTGGCGGATCGGTTATGCCGGTGGTCCGAAAGAAGTTGTGAAGGCGATGGCATCGGTGCAGGGGCATTCGACCTCCAACCCGTCTTCGATTTCTCAGGCTGCTGCAGCCGCTGCACTGAACGGCGATCAATCGTTTTTGAAGGACTGGGTGAAATCTTTTGCGGCCCGCCGCGACCTCGTGGTGTCCATGCTTAATCAGGCACCGGGCATTGAATGCCCGCGTCCGGAAGGGGCATTCTACGTGTATCCGTCCTGCGCGGGTTGCATCGGCAAGACAACGCCGGACGGCAAAGTGATCGAAAGTGATTCCGATTTTGTAACATATCTTCTGGAATCCGAAGGGGTGGCGACGGTACAGGGCGTTGCGTTCGGTTTGTCTCCGCATTTCCGCATTTCCTATGCGACATCGGAAAAAGCGTTAGAAGAGGCTTGCCGCCGGATTCAAAAGGCCTGCGCCGCGCTGAAGGGCCAGGCCAAGGCGGTCGCCTAGAGTCAGGGCGGGTATATTGTCCTTCGCGCCTGTTTTTTGGGGAGATTCCGTGTTTGTGGGTCTTGCGCTCAAAAATTCTGCGGGCGAGATGTATATCGTTTCCCGTTGCCTTGCTTCAAAACGGTCTGTCCAGTAATCCAGTGTTTCAAGGGCTTCAAGCAAGGCCCCGCGGTCATGGCGGAAAGGGTAGTGAAGCTCGCTTTTCGCGGTAATGACTCGCGCCCCCATCTTTTTTGCAATCGCTTGGTCGGTGGTTCTTCTGCATGAAAAGGGATCATATTCGCTCAAGACGAAAACGGTTGGAATCCTCTTGGCGCATTCGGCATTGAAAGTTTGTCTTAAAGACCGTCCCGGCATCAGAAGCTCAAGAATGTGGCCATACGTCATACTATGCTCGGACTGTTGCGCAAACAGCGCGCTCAGTGGTCTTTTGATCATTCCCAAATAGGCCCGCTCTGCGGCCTGGGGCAAGGGTTCATCCGCCGGGCTTTTTATCTGTTTTTCAAAACCCGCATATCCTTCTTTGGCGGCCTTTAAAAACATATACCCCCTGCCGAACAATGTTTCATGGGGGGTCTGATCGTGGTGCTTTCTTGCGTAATTTAAAAATATGCGATTGTTGATTGGATCGAACAATTCCGAACTGCCGCTTGAATCGATAAACGGGTTGACAGAAACGATGCCGTGAAAACTTCTGGCCAGAATATCCGATGTGGCTTGGTTGCTTTGTAATCCATGGACAATGCGTCCCGATGTAGAATGTGTGCCGATATAAAGCGGTTTGGTTTTATCGGATAGCGTGTGAACGGGGGATGCGGGTGATGTCAGAAAGGCAATGACCCGTCTGACGGCTTCCATGTCTATAGGGCGTCCGCGCACGGCTTCGGGAAGCGGGGTCCAGATCGCCGTATAGCCGCGGCGATTGACTTCATGAACATCGGCTTCGTCCAGAACATCCATGACATTCATGCCGGGCAGGCCGGCGATGGTTCCACGTTCCTTCGCCGCGCGGGCAACAAAAAAGGGCGTTGTCCGCCCTTCGCCGTAGTAAAATAATCCGGTCTTCCAACCGTTTTTTGCGGCGGTTTCCTCCGCCGCTTCGTGCCGCACACGTTCATCCGGCTTGAAGCTGGTGATTCCAGAGATCGTGAACTGGGTGCTTGGTGGTGAAAAAGACACGCGAATGATGCCCCTCTGAAAACATACTTTACAGTGGAAGCGTGCGTGACTCGCGGGTTAATTTCAATGAAAAAGAGCAGGGGTTTATGGTTAAAATAGGCTGCGGCGCAAAAAGGTTAATCCGTTAAAAATGAAAATAGCCTTTTCCAGCGGGCGGGTTTGACCGTCGCCAGCCAGTTCCGCCGCCGATCATGATTGGAAACCAGAATATCGCAGACTTTTTCGTATCCCCCGCGGTTTTCTTCGATGATCGTTTCCGCAAAATCTTTCAGCTTTTTCATGTTTTCGGGGGAGCCGTCGTCCAACTGCTGGCTGGGCCATGCGGGGTCGCGCGTCGAAACCATGGATTTATTGAACAGGAACAGATTGTCTTTCATCTCTGTTGCGAATGCTTCGTGCAATGCCGATTCCGGCGCATGAAAAAAGATGTTGATGAGCGGGAGGTCATTCACCGGATCGACGACGCCGAGCGAGCCGTACCTGTTCCACTCATCGCGCTTGATCCAGCGGTTGGTATATCCGGTGCCAAGGCCAATCGTGATGACCTTTTGTCCAGGAAGCAGATGTTGGCGAAGCGCGCCGAAATACGTTGCCGCGGGGTTGTCGAAAATACTGCCGTCGATGGCGGTATAGGAATAGGGGTGTGTGTGGCCGGGCCAGCGCGCATGGAAATGATGGCAGGGAAAATAGGTGGGCGCGGCCGTGGTGGCCATAACGGCATCGTAAAGCGTGACATCCGGCACCTTGTTTTGAATACCGCCGATCCCTTTGTTGACCAGCATGTTCTTCATCCACAGCGCATGCCCACCGGTATCGAGGAAGTTGTTCCGCGTATGAACGGGGGATTGATCCGTTTCCCCCGCATCGCGTACGGCCTGTAATTGTTCGCCGTCCAGATTGTAGGCGGGGATGATCAGGCTGCGCAAAGATTCGGACAATCGCGCGTTGCCGTAGAGGGCTTTGAGCGCCCGCCCCAGATTGGCGGGGTTGTAATGGCCGTGTTTGAAGATGGCGTTTAATTGCGCGATCCGCATGGTGCGGTTGTTGAAATCGTGGATCAGGCCGCGAAATTCGCGAAACCGGTCGGGCGGAAAAATCCGTTCGCCTTCACGTTCGTAAAACCGGACGAGGTGACGGGCGCGGTATTTCGGGCGAGCGGTATTGTCCGGATTCCGTAAAGTCAAGGCGGCGTTCAGAATCGCCCCCGTTGACGGACCGGAAAACACATCCACCATGTCCGCCATGCGAAGGCCCGTATCCTGTTCGATCCGCGCCATGATTTGCGCCGGAATGGTCCCGCGCAGGCCGCCGCCGTAGTTGAAAATGGTCACGATAGGATGGGGATTGTCGAACAAAACGAATGTTTCCTAACCTGCTGTTTTGAACTGTTTATTGTACCCCCATAAAAGGCGAATACAAACATTTCATTATGTTGCGATGCGTATCCGCGGGGTCAGACAGGGCGTTTTTTTTGAAAATGTTGTTCAAGCAAGTCCCATAAACCGGCATCGTCGTAGTTTTTGCAGGCGTAGGATGCACCCGTTTGCGCCATCTCTTCGTGCGTCAGGGACGACATGATGCCAACCGATTGTATTTCCGCTGCTATACAAGACTGTAATCCCGTGCGCGAATCTTCGAACGCCATGGAGGATTCAGCGCTTGCATTGAGCCGCGCTAGCCCTACGAGATAGGGCATAGGGTGTGGTTTGCCATAGGCAAGGTCGCCCGCGATCACAATCGTTTTAAAACGCGCATGGACACCAATGGCGTTCAGAATGTGCACCGCATTTTCTCTGGGTGCGTTGGTCACGGCGGCCATGGGGATGTGGTTGACATCGGCCCAGTCCATCAAGGAAAGCAGCCCCGGCATGGGCTGAAGCCCCGTTTGCGCCATTTCGCGGAACACGGCTTCTTTTTTATCGGTTATGGCCCGTTGCTCTTCTTCGGGCATTCCGGGAAAAAAGCGTTCGCCAATCGCCTGATTCGTAAAACCCTGTATTTCGGCCTTGTAACGTGTTTTGTCGATGTCGTGGCCGAACGGGGAAAAAACGGACTGGAAAGCCTTCAGGTGGATAACATCGGTATCGGCAAGGGTGCCATCGATATCGAATAGTAGGGCAGGGTTATTCCTGGAAATCATAAAGCGGGCCCATAAAAAAAGTAAAAAAAAACCGGGCTTACGCCCGGCGAGTTGAACAGGGAGGTTTCACGTCTGGGAGACGTGGGGTACAAAATGCACCCCGGCAATGCTTAAAAAGCATTGTTGCCAAAGGTTATAAGGTGATTTGGGGGGTGGTGTCCATTTAAAAAACGTGGTGGCAGCCATGCGTTCTTTGCATATCTGTCGTACGGGTGGCGTTTTTTAGAATTTTGTTTCGCCGATCGTTTTCAAAAGAAAGTCGCGGAAAATGCCGATCCGCTTGGAATGGCGGCGCTCTTCGGGATAAACGAAGTAAACCTCCACCGGCGGACGTGTCACTTCGGGAAGAACCTGGACGAGGTTTTTGTCGCCTGCCACCATATAATCGGGCAGGGACGCAATCCCGGCACCGGCCTTCACGGCTTCTAAAATTCCGTAGATCGAATTCATCATGATGGTATCGGATGTCACGCTGTCCGCTTCGACATCGGCGACACGGTAAAGCCAGTTCGGATCCGCAAACGGCGCGGGGACGTTTTCGGGATAACCGATCAGCGTGTGTTTTTTTAATTCCTTGGCACTTTTGGGCGTGCCTTTTTGCTTCAGGTAATCTTTGGAGGCACAGATGTGGAAATGGATGCTGGTCAGGTGGCGTTGGATCAATTCCGGCTGTTCGGGTTTGTAAAGACGGATGGCGGCATCGGCTTCGCGCATGCCGAGATTGAGAATGCGGTCATCGAGCAACATGGTGAGTTGAATATCCGGATGTTCTTTGCGCAGTTGTGCCAGCTTGGGCGCAAGCCATGTGGAGCCGATAAATTCGGCCACGGTAATACGCAAAGGGCCTTCGGGCAGTTGCCGCGAATCCGCAAGCTGGCCTTCGATCATGGCAAGTTTTCCGAAAATCTCCGCCGCGGTTTTATGCAGAAGTTCGCCTTCCTCGGTCAGGATAAGGCCGCGCGCATGGCGGTGGAAAAGCGTGACGCCGATGCTTTCTTCGAGTGTGCTGATCTGGCGGCTGACCGCAGACTGACTCAAATTCAGCGTGTCACCCGCATGGGTAAAGCTGCCGGCTTCGGCCACCGCATAAAATATGCGCAGTTTGTCCCAATCCATTATTCCGCGGCCTCCGCCTGTTTACGGTTTTGTGTTTCGATGGTCGCAAGATAACGGTCTGCTTCCAGCGCCGCCATGCACCCCATGCCGGCCGCCGTGACGGCCTGGCGATAGATTTTGTCTTTGACATCGCCAGCGGCATAAACGCCTTCGATGTTGGTCGCGGTCGAATCCGGCGCGGTGATGATATAGCCTTGCGCATCCAGATCAAGTTTCCCTTTGAACAGTTCCGTGGCCGGATCGTGTCCGATCGCAACGAAGACGCCATCGACGGTAATATTTTGCGTGGCACCGTTCTTGGTGTTTTTCAGGACGAGCCCTGTGACACCGGGAAGATCGCCTTCGCCGGGTTTAACGCCGGTGACTTCGGCCACTTCGGAATCCCAAATAACCTTGACGTTCGACTTTTCAAACAGACGGTCTTGCGCAATTTTTTCGGCGCGCAGGGAATTGCGGCGGTGAATCAATGTCACGCTCTTGCAAATGTTGGACAGGAAGAGGGCTTCTTCCACGGCGGAATTGCCGCCGCCGACAACGGCAACATCCTTGTTCTTGAAAAAGAACCCATCGCATGTGGCACAGGCAGACACGCCCATGTTGCGGAATGTCTTTTCGCTTTCCAGACCGAGCCAGCGGGCTTTTGCCCCCGTGCAAATGATAACGGTATCGGCGGTGATGATGTCGCCGGAATCGCATGTGGCGGTAAATGGGCGTTTGGTGAAATCAACGGCCTTGACCAGATCGTAAACCATTTGCGTGCCGACGTGTTCGGCTTGCGCCTTCATTTGGTCCATCAACCACGGGCCCTGAATCGGGTCGGCAAACCCAGGATAGTTTTCAACATCGGTCGTGATGGTCAACTGCCCGCCGGGTTCCAGACCCAGAACCTGCACGGGTTTTAAATTGGCGCGCGCGGCATAGATGGCGGCGGTGTATCCGGCGGGGCCGGAACCGATAATCAGAACTTTGGTATGTTGGGTTTTAGGCATTTAAACTCGCTGTCTTGCTATGTTTTTATTCATATAGGGCGGGGATAGACGGGTAAAGGGCTTTTAGCCATTTTCCCCATGCCGGAGAGCCAAGCGGCGCAGAATTTCCGCGGCAATATCGGCGGAATCCGTATAGGGGGCGTATGACCAGTGTTCCAGCCTTCCCTCAAAAGGGCGTGCGGCATTGTTTTTTAGTAAGTCCTCATGAAAGGTGTCGAAGCGGGGCGACCCGCCCTCCATCGGGATGATATAGGTGGGTTTTCCCGTTGTGGCGGCATCCGAAAGCATGGACACGCTGTCCGCCGTCACCATCAGATAGTCCGCCCAGGCGAGCATCCCGAAATAGGGGTTGTTGCCAGAGCCATCCCAAAACCAGCGGGGACGGTCTTCCAGCCCCTTGGCAAACGCCAGCTTTTGATCTTCGGTCGTCCGGCGTGAGGCCGTGATCATCAGGCTCCCATCGAGTTTTGAAAGCTGTCCGCCCAATTCTTCCATCGCGGTTTCCGTCATTCTGTGCGTCTTTGAATTTCCGCCCAGCATCACCGCGATACGAGGGGAGGGCATCATGGCAAAAAGCGGGGCGAAATCGTTCCGCGCCTTTGCCAGCCTCTCCATCGTGATACGGTTCGGCGCGCCTTTGGTTACAACCACATTGTCACCGCGCAAGGGATCATGCGCGGGAACGGCAACCAGATCGAATTGCGATGGCGATGTGCGCGGGTCCTGCAACTGGACGGTAAAGGTTTTACCACCACTTTGGCGTTTGATGTAACGGGACGCGGCGATGCTTTTCCGGCCTGCCGCCAGCAAAAGATCGGGCCAGGCTTCGTGGCCTTCCAACCGGGGGGCGAAGGTACGGGCGCATTCAAAGCCCAGCCACGGGGACAGGGTCTTCCAAGGCTGGGTCAGGCTGATCCGCTTGACCACAGGGGTAATGCCCAGCGCATCGGCAACGCCAAGGCATTGATTCTCCGTTCCGGCCATGCCTTCGGTCACAATCCAGCATTGCAGGGATTTCGGGTTGACACTCATGGAAAAGTTAATATCTTGGCGGCCCTGAATAAACCACTTGTAATTCTCATCCCGCAACTTTATATCAACAACTTTGCAAAACACAGAACATATTTTCATGTTCTTGAAAGAATATTGTTAGAAGAAACAAATGCGTAGAATCAAGCTCGACAAAATAGACCGTAAAATCCTCAAAGACCTTCAGGCCGATGGCCGGATCACCAACGTGGAACTGGCCAAGCGCGCGGGCATCTCCGCGCCGCCCTGCCTGCGCCGTGTGAGATCGTTGGAGGAGGCGGGTTTTATCCGCGGTTACCATGCACGGATCGAACCGCAATCCATGGGATACGGCATCACCGTGTTCGCGCTGGTCCGTCTGACGTCACAGGCCGAAAGTGACCTGAAAAAATTCGAAGATACGTGCCGTTCCTGGCCTCTGGTCCGTGAATGCCATATGTTGTCCGGCGAAGTCGATTTCATGCTGCGCATCGTCGCGAAGGACTGGGAAAGCTACCAGAAATTCCTGACCGAAAACCTGACCTCGGCGTCCAACGTCACATCAGTCAAAACCATGCCGTTGGTGCGAACCGCCAAGGAAGAACCCGGCGTGCCGATTGAGGTGGAGTAATAAAAAAGCCGGTTTAACCGGCTTTTTTATTACTCAAACACCACTTCGATGATTTCGTAGGACGTCTTGCCCTTGGGCGAATGGATGACCACTTCGTCGCCGACGGCCTTGCCGATCAACCCGCGTGCGATGGGGGAGCCGATCGAAATACGCCCTTCATCCGCGTTTGATTCATATTCGCCGACAATCTGGAACCGGCGTTCATTGTCATCTTCATCCGCGATGATCACGCGAGCGCCGAATTTTACAACCGTATGACCCACGAATTGAGCGGGGTCGATGATTTCCGCCGCGCTGATGACGGCTTCCAATTCCTTGATCCGGCCTTCGTTAAAGCTCTGGCGTTCACGCGCGGCGGAATATTCCGCGTTTTCGGACAAATCGCCATGCGCGCGGGCTTCGGCGATCGCGGCCACGATTTCGGGGCGCGTTTCACTGATCCGCAGCCGCAATTCTTTTTCCAGTGCTTGGACCCCTGCGCGGGTCATTGGAATTTTGTCCATGGTCTTGTTCCCGTATAACAAACAAAAACCGCCAAAACGGCGGAATACGAAGAATGCTAGTGTTTGGCCTTCGGAACGTCAAGGTCATAAAAACCCCCGGCTTGGAGCCGGGGGTTTTACCCTATCGGAAAGGGGTATTAGTTTGCCGAAACCGGCTTGTTGTTAAAGTTGTAATAGGTACGGCCATTGCCGGAGGCTTCGCGGGCCGGGCCGAACTTGCTGAAATCACGGAATTCTTCGATGGAAAGCACGCCGTCATTGTTCGTGTCGTTCATTTTGAACATTTCGTATTCGTTGCTCAAAATGGCAGCATTCTGGAATTCCTTAAAATTTGCCACGCCATCATGGTTGACGTCCATTTTGTGGAATTCTGCATCGCGGTCGCTGTATGTCGTGGTGGTTTCTACATAGCCGACCAATTGCTTGACTTCACGAGCTTCGGAAGGGGCAGCAAAGGTGATGGCAACGGCGGCAACGCCGAGGGTGAATATAAGTTTTTTCATGGTCTTTCTCCTGTCTCTTGAATAAAGGAACAAATATCTCTACGCCCCACAAACGGCCTGTGGGCGTAAAGGTTCCATCGGCAGGAAAATTGTTGTTATTCAGCGGCTTCGCGTTCTGCTTCGTCCACGGGGAAGTAATCCTGAATCGGTTTGACATCCATATCGCGCGCTTTCATGGCCCGGATACCCTGGACGCCCGCCCGCGCGGCTGTGAGCAGCGTAAAGAGCGGCACCTTGTGGGTGAGCGCAAGCCTGCGGATGGACAATGTGTCGGTCAAGGCCTGCGCCCCCTTCGTCGTCGTATTCACGATCAGGTCAATATCGCCGTTGATAATGGAATCGCCGATATGCGGCTGGCCTTCCATCACCTTGTTCACGCGCGTGACTTCCAGTCCCGCATTTTGCAGGTGTTTGGCCGTACCGCCCGTGGAAACGATTTTGAAACCGAGTTCGGCAAGTTCTTTTGCTATCGGAACGAGGGTTTCCTTATCGCTATCCTTGACCGATAAAAACACGGTGCCGGTGGTGGGAAGGATTGTGCCTGCGGCGATCTGTGCCTTGGCATAGGCCTGCGCCACGTCTTTATCCAGGCCCATGACTTCGCCGGTCGAACGCATTTCGGGGCCAAGCAAGACATCCGTCCCCGGAAAGCGGGAGAACGGAAACACGGGTGCCTTGACGGCCGTGTGTTCCATGGACATGCCGGTCAGCATATCCGAAAAATTGGAAAGCGGTTCGCCCGCCATCACGCGGGACGCGATTTTTGCGACCGGAACACCCGTGGCCTTTGCCACGAACGGAACGGTGCGGGAGGCCCGCGGGTTGACTTCCAGAATAAAGATGTCGTATTCGCCGGTGTCCTTGTTGCGTTTTAGGGCATATTGCACGTTCATCAGACCGCGAACTTTCAACGCCTTTGCCATTTTGATCGTCTGGCTTTCCAGCTCCTTCACCGTTTTAAAGGGCAGGGAATGCGGCGGGAGCACGCACGCGGAATCGCCGGAATGAATTCCTGCCTCTTCGATGTGTTCCATGATTCCGGCGATGTAAACATCTTCCCCATCGGACAGCGCATCGACATCGATCTCCAGTGCCCCTTTCAGGTAACGGTCGAGCAACACGGGGTTTTTGCCCGATACATCAATCGCGCGGCCCATATAGGATTTCATTTCATCCATCGTCTGGACAATTTCCATGCCCGCACCGCCCAGAACATAAGACGGACGGATAACCAGCGGGAAGCCGATTTTTTCGGCCTGTTCAATTGCTTCCTCTTCGGAACGGCACAGCGCGTTGTCGGGTTGGCGCAGTTTCAATTTTTGCAGGAATTTCTGGAACCGTTCGCGGTCTTCTGCCAGATCGATCGAATCCGGATCGGTGCCGAGAATTTTGATTCCGGAGGCCTGAAGTTCGTGGGAAAGTTTCAAGGGCGTTTGTCCGCCAAGCTGGACAATCGCGCCCAGAACCTTGCCATTCTTTTCTTCGGTGCGGATGATTTCAATCACGTCTTCCGCCGTTACCGGTTCGAAATACAGCCTGTCGGACGTATCGTAATCCGTGGACACTGTTTCGGGGTTGCAGTTGATCATGATGGTTTCGAAACCGGCTTCTTTCAACGCGTAGCAGGCGTGAACACAGCAATAATCGAATTCGATCCCTTGGCCGATGCGGTTGGGGCCACCGCCCAGAATGACGATCTTGGTTTTATCGGACGGCGCGGATTCACATTCGGCCGGTGCCAGCCCGTTTCCTTCATAGGCCGAATACATATACGGCGTGGCCGATGGAATTTCACCGGCGCAGGTGTCGATGCGTTTGAACACGGGATGGATGTTGTGTTTCAGGCGCGCCTTGGTCACGGCTTTTTCTTCCACACCGACGATTTTAGCGAGGCGGGAATCCGCAAACCCCATTTTTTTCAGGTTCATCCACCCTTCGGCATCGACGGGAAGGCCTTTTTCCTTAATGGCTTTTTCTTTATCGACGATGGCCTTGATGCGTTTCAGGAACCACATATCGATCTTGCAGGCTTCGTGAATTTCTTCAAGGTCGAACCCGTGGCGCATGGCTTGTGCCACATACAAAATGCGGCGCGGAGCGGGTTTGGAAATCGCGGCACGGATTTCATCGTGGTGTGGTGTATCGGTTTCACCGATCTTGAGGTCATTGAAACCATTCAGCCCATCTTCGAGCGAGCGAAGGGCTTTTTGCATCGCCTCTTCAAACGAACGGCCCATGGCCATCGCTTCGCCCACGGATTTCATGGAGGTGGTGAGGCGGCGTTCCGTGCCCTTGAATTTGTCAAAGTTAAAGCGCGGAATTTTGACGACGACATAATCGATGGTGGGTTCGAAGCTGGCCGGCGTTTTGCCGCCCGTGATGTCGTTGCCGAGTTCATCGAGCGTGTAACCCACCGCGAGTTTCGCCGCGATTTTGGCAATCGGAAAACCCGTTGCCTTGGACGCGAGGGCGGAAGAGCGCGAAACACGCGGGTTCATTTCAATCACGATCATCCGGCCTGTTTGCGGGTGGATGGCGAACTGTACGTTCGATCCGCCGGTTTCAACGCCGATCCCGCGCAAAACCTTGATCGAGGCGTTGCGCATGATCTGGTATTCTTTATCGGTCAGCGTGAGTGCGGGGGCCACCGTGATGGAATCGCCCGTATGCACGCCCATCGGGTCAATATTTTCGATAGAACAAACGATGATGGCGTTGTCGTTTTTATCGCGCACGACCTCCATCTCGAACTCTTTCCATCCCAGCAGTGATTCTTCGACCAAGATTTGCGAGATAGGGGATGCGTCGAGCCCTTCCTTCGTGATCTGTTCGTATTGTTCCTTGTTGTATGCGATGCCGCCGCCTGTGCCGCCAAGTGTAAAGGCGGGACGAATGATGGCAGGAAGGCCGATGATAGAAAGCGCGGCGCGCGCCTCTTCCATGTTGTGGGCGAGTTCGGATTTTGCACTTTCAAGGCCCAGCTCATCCATACAGCGTTTGAACAGATCACGGTCTTCGGCTTTCGCAATCGCTTCGCGATTTGCACCGATCAACTCAATGCCCAGCCGGTCAAGCGTACCGTCTTCGGCAAGTGCCAGTGCGGTGTTGAGTGCCGTCTGTCCGCCCATGGTGGGGAGCAGCGCATCCGGTTTTTCCTTTTCTAAAATCTTGGCCACAACCTTGGGCGTGATCGGTTCGATGTAGGTTGCATCCGCCATCGCGGGGTCGGTCATGATGGTGGCGGGGTTCGAATTCACCAGAATGACGCGGTAGCCTTCTTCCTTTAACGCCTTGCACGCCTGCGTCCCCGAATAATCGAATTCGCACGCTTGTCCTATAACAATCGGGCCAGCGCCAATGATGCAGATGGATTTTATATCGGTACGTTTAGGCATTTTTGCTCTTCTTGTTGTGGGCGGTGAGGGGAACAAATTCTTTAAAGTCGGCGTTGTATTGCAAAAGCTCGCCGGTTTCCATTTCGAAAAGCCACGGGCGAATGATGACGCGTTCGTCTTCCAGTGCCTTGGCAACGGACGGATAGGTTTTCAGGTTTTCACAAGACATCAACACGATTTCTTCTTCGGTATGACGCAGGAGTTCATCATGGGTACAGGCGGACCCGCACATGGCCTTGGCCTTTTCCAGGCCGCTTTGCGCGACATTGATAAAAGAGGATATTTCTTCGTCATCGATTTTTTCGACCATCGCCTTGATCGCGCCGCATCCGGTGTGGCCGAGAACGATGATTTCTTTGACCTTGTTATGGTGGAGCGCGAACTGAAGGGCGGCGGCCAGTGCCGTGCCTTTTTTATACGGGCGGACGATCGCCCCCATGGCTTTGTGTGCAAAAAAAGTCCCCGGTTCGGGGCGGAAAATGGTGCCGGGGTTTGAACGGGAATCAATGCACGACACGATGAAATAATCCGGTGATTGCCCTTCCTCCACCAAACGCTTCATAAGCGCGGACGCGCCTTCATACGTTTCCTTGCGGAATTTCTTGAAACCTTTCAAAAGGGCGTTCGCCATCTCTTCATGCCGCCTTTCTTTTATGTTCGCCGATCATATCGACGAAGCGGCCGAAGAGGTAATGGGAATCCTGCGGGCCCGGCGAGGCTTCGGGGTGGTATTGCACAGAAAACGCCGGTTTGTCTTTCAAACGCAAGCCTTCGTTCGATTGATCGAAGAGCGAGATGTGCGTGACTTCGGCGTTGGCAGGCAGCGTTTCAGGGAGGACGCAGAACCCGTGGTTTTGCGATGTGATCTCTACCTTGCCCGTCGTCAGGTCTTTGACCGGCTGGTTCGCGCCGCGATGACCCAGATGCATTTTCTTCGTCTTGCCGCCAATGGCCAGTGCGAGCATCTGGTGCCCCAGACAAATGCCGAAGATCGGCATATCGGCGGCGAGCAGTTTTTGAATGGTGGGGACGGCATATGCGCCGGTGGCCGCGGGGTCGCCCGGACCGTTCGATAAAAATACGCCATCGGGTTTCAGCGCGAGGATGTCATCCGCATCCGTGTTGCCGGGCACTACTGTTACGCGGCAGCCGCTTGCGGCAAGGCAGCGCAGGATGTTGCGTTTCGCGCCAAAATCCATGGCGACGATATGATATTGCGGGTTTTCCTGTTTGCCGTAGCCCGCGCCGAGCGTCCATGTGGTTTCATCCCACTTATACGTCTGGGTGCAGGAAACTTCTTTGGCAAGGTCCATGCCTTCAAGGCCCGGCCACGCGGCGGCTTCTGCTTTTAAGGCTTTCAAATCGAATTTTCCATCGGCCTGATGGCACAGCAAACCGTTCGGCGCGCCGATGTCGCGGATGCGGCGGGTCAGGGCGCGGGTGTCGACTCCGCAAATACCGGGCAGGTTGTTGGACACCAGCCATTGGTTGAAATGTTTTTTCGCGCGCCAGCTTTCCTCGTCCGTGATGGGTTCGCGCAGGATACAACCGCGCGCGGCGGGCGTGATGGTTTCGATGTCTTCGTCGTTCGTGCCGACATTTCCGATGTGGGGAAAGGTGAAATTGATGATCTGCCCGGCGTAGGACGGGTCGGTCAGAATTTCCTGATATCCCGTCAGGGAGGTGTTGAAGCAGATTTCCCCGACCGTTTTGGTTTGTGCCCCGAGTCCTTGTCCGTAAAAAACGGAACCATCGCCTAAAACTATGATGGCGCTTGCATTTTTCGGGGGAGTGGGGGTAGAAATGTCTGTCATCCAATAGCTCCGGTTTCGACCTTGGGTTGGCATGGGCCACTGGAAGATGATTTAATAAACAACCAAGCCGGAAATGGGAAGGAAAAAACGTGAGCACGCGGGAAAAAATTCAGGACGCCATGAAGGAAGCCTTGAAAAACAAGGACATGGAGCGTCTTGCTGCGATAAGACTTATAGTCGCCGCGATGAAGGACAAAGATGTGGCCAGCCGCACCGACGGGCGCAATGACGGCATCAGCGAATCGGACCTGATGTCCATGCTTCAATCCATGATCAAACAACGTACGGAGAGCGCGAAAATCTACCGTGAGAACAACCGCCCAGAACTGGCCGATAAAGAGGACAAGGAAATCGCGGTGATCGAGAGCTTCCTGCCCGCCCAGATGTCGGATGACGAGGTGGCCAAGGTGATCGGTGACATTATCGCCGCCATCGGTGCCGCCGGTATGAAGGACATGGGCAAGGTGATGGCCGAATTGAAGGCCAAATATGCGGGCCAGCTCGACATGGGTAAGGCCGGCGCGGTGATCAAGCAGAAATTATCGGCGTAAGTCTGCCGGGGTATGATCTCGGGCATGACTTTCCGTATCTAAAGTGCTACATACGAAAACATGACCATTCCCCCGCGGTTTCTGGATGAACTTCGCGCCCGTATCACGTTGTCCGATGTGATCGGCAAAAAGATGCGCCTGACCCGTGCGGGGCGGGAATTCAAAGGGTGCTGCCCGTTCCACAATGAAAAAACGCCGTCCTTTTACGTGAACGATGACAAACAGTTTTTTCATTGTTTTGGGTGCGGGGCGCATGGCTCGGTCATCGATTTCGCGATGCGCCATGACAACCTATCGTTTCCGGAGGCTGTCGAAAGTCTGGCGATGAGCGTGGGGATGCAGGTGCCCCAAAGCGCGCCCGAAGACATTGAGCGCGCGAAGAAGGAAAAGAGCCTCTACACGCTGCTCGACGATGCGGCGAAATGGATGGAAGAACAACTGCGCCAGCCAGCGAACAAAGTACCGTATGATTACATTCTGGAACGCGGTGTGCCCGAAGAAATCCTGCGTGCGTTCCGTGTGGGCTTTGCGCCAGCCGATATGGGTGCGATGCGCAAATATCTATCGCTCAAAGGATACACCGATGCGCAGATGATCGAAGCTGGTGTGATCAAGGCATCGGACAAGGGGAAGGAACCGTATGCGTTCTTTCGTGACCGCGTGATGTTTCCGGTACCGGATCGTCGCGGACGGATCGTCGCTTTTGGTGGGCGTATATTGCCCGATCATTTGCGGGCGCCTGACCGCGGTGATTTCAAACCGCCGAAATATCTGAACTCGTCCGACACACCGCTCTTTCACAAGGGGAAGATGTTGTATGGCGAACCCCACGCGCGCATGGCCGCGAGTGAAGGCAAGCCCGTCGTGGTGGTCGAAGGGTATCTGGACGTCATAGCGTGTTTCCGTGCGGGCTTTACGGGGGCTGTTGCGCCGCTGGGTACCGCGCTGACCGAAGACCAGATCATGGTCTTGTGGAAGATGATCCCCGAAGAAAGCAAAATTCCGGTTCTGTGTTTCGATGGCGACAATGCGGGGCGGCGGGCGGCATCGCGGGCATGTGAGCGCATCTTGCCGCTGCTCAAACCCGATCACAGCGCGAAGATCGCCTTCCTTCCCGAAGGCGAAGATCCCGATAGTTTGATCAAGGCCAAGGGGGCGAATGCGTTTGCCGCCGTTCTGGACAGCGCAATGAATCTGGTTGATTTCCTGTATCTTGATTCTACCGAAGGCAAGGCATTGGACACGCCCGAAGCGCGGGCCGGATTGTCCAAAACACTCGAAGGTCTGGCGGATCGCATCGCCGACCGCACCGTCCAGCATTATTACCGGGAAGCGTTCCGCGCCAAAATTCGTAAAGCCTTTAACCCCGGAACCTCCTCACCGGCCGGGCCGCGACCCGCCGGAAGCCATAATGAGGGGTATCAGAAAAACAGCCGCTATTTGAAGGGAACATCACCCGTACCCATGCCCCTGACCCCGCTCAAACGCCCGGTCTTTGCCAAAAAAACGTTATATTCCATGGTGTTATTGGCCGCTGTTATCAACAACCCTGACATCTTTCATGAGGTGGAAGAGGCCGTGGGTAGTCTTGATCTTCCGGAAAACGGGCTTGACCGTCTGCGGCAGGCCGTTCTATCTACACTGGCCGCCGAACCTGCGCTTGACGCGCAAGGGTTGAAGACCCATTTGGGTGAACAGGGGTTTGAAGGGGACATGGCCCGTATTTTGAATGATTCAATCTACACCCATGCGTCCTTTGCCCGCCCGTCGCCCGAACCGGGACAGGTGCTTGCTGCGTGGCAGGAGGCCTGGAAAACCGTGCAAAATCAGGCGGCACAGGATGATATCGAACAGGCCAAAGCCGCTCTGCGGGAGAACCTGAACGAAGAGAACGAGACCCGTTTCAACAGTCTGCGGCAAGGCCGGGGTCATTTGGACGGATAAGGATGTAAAGAACAATCATAAGGGCTTTGATTTTAAGGCAAATTCCGCTCTAATGGGCGAATCGTGCGAATCGGCGAAAACGCGAAATTGGGAACCATGGCGACGACAAAAAAGAAGACAGTTGAAAAAAAGGCACCGGCCAAGAAAAAGGTGGTCGGTAAACCCGCAAAACCCGTAAAGGGTAGCAAGGCGGCGGAGGCCAAAAAAGATTCGGAATCCGACGAGGCGAACGAACCCCAGACAACATCCAGCAGCAAGGCATCGCTGGCGCAGATTGTAAAAAAGCTGGTCGCAAAGGGCAAAGAGCGCGGATACATCACCTATGATGAATTGAACGCCGCACTACCGGCCGAAGATTTCACCTCCGAACAAATCGAAGATGCGATGTCCACATTGTCCGATGTGGGGATTCAAATGTCCGATGGCGGCGGGGATGACGAAGAACCCGAAGAAGAATCCGAAAAAGGCGAATACGAATCCGGCGGGAACATTTCCGCCGATGATACGGGCCGTACGGATGATCCTGTGCGTATGTATCTGCGCGAAATGGGATCGGTCGAATTGCTCTCGCGTGAAGGCGAGATTGCGATCGCCAAGCGCATTGAGGCCGGACGCGAATTGATGATCGGCGGGATTTGCGAAAGCCCGCTTGCCATTGAATCCTTGCTGGCATGGTACGAAGCCCTGCAAAAGGGTGACATTCTTTTGCGTGAGGTCATCGACCTTGACGCAACGTATGGCACACCGGAAGGTGGCGCGGCACCGGCACCGGGAGCCGATCTGGAGGATGACGAGCCGGCCGAAGGGGCCGAGGGCGAAGGCGGCGAAGTGGAAGAAGGCGACAACCCGTCGCTGGCCGCAATGGAAGAGCAACTGAAACCGCAGGTGTTCGAGAGTTTCGCCAAGATCAAAAAAACCTATAAAAAAATGCAGGCGGCACAAAAAGAGCGTCTGGAGTTTCTGACGCAAGGCAAAAAGGTTGATCCCGCGCTCGATAAAAAATACGACAAGCTAAAAGCCGAGATGGTCGAGCTGATGAACGAAGTGCGCATGAACAATGCGCGGATCGAACAGCTGGTAGAAGCCTTGCACAAGGTCAACCGCGAGTTGGTTTCCCTCGAAGGAAAACTGCTCCGTATGGCGATGGATGCCAAGGTCAAACGCGAAGAGTTTCTGGAAAACTATTACGGCCATGAACTGGACCCCAAATGGCTGGCCAAGGTCAAAAAACTCGGCAAAGGCTGGGAAAAATTCGCCGATAAATCCGAAGACAAGGTCAAGGAAATCCGTGACCAGATCGGTGTGATTTCCGATGAAGCCATGTTGCCGATTTCCGAATTCCGCCGGATCGCCGGAACGGTGCAAAAGGGTGAGCGCGAAGCCGCCCGTGCGAAGAAGGAAATGGTGGAGGCCAACCTTCGTCTCGTGATCTCCATTGCCAAGAAATACACGAACCGCGGCCTGCAGTTCCTCGACCTCATTCAGGAAGGCAACATCGGTTTGATGAAGGCGGTCGATAAATTCGAATATCGCCGCGGATATAAATTTTCGACCTATGCCACATGGTGGATTCGTCAGGCGATCACCCGTTCGATTGCCGATCAGGCCCGTACCATCCGTATCCCGGTACACATGATCGAAACGATCAACAAGCTGGTGCGGACCAGCCGCCAGATGATGCACGAAATCGGCCGTGAACCGACGCCCGAAGAATTGGCGGCGCGTCTGCACATGCCGCTCGATAAGGTGCGTAAAGTGCTCAAAATCGCCAAGGAGCCGGTATCGCTCGAAACGCCGATCGGGGATGAGGAAGATTCATCGCTGGGTGATTTCATCGAAGACAAAAATGCAATCCTTCCGGTTGAAGCCGCGATCCATTCCAACCTGCGTGAAACGACCACCCGCGTATTGGCGTCCCTGACGCCGCGGGAAGAGCGCGTGCTCCGTATGCGTTTTGGGATCGGGATGAACACCGACCACACGCTCGAAGAAGTGGGGCAACAGTTCAACGTCACGCGCGAACGGATTCGTCAGATCGAAGCCAAGGCGCTGCGCAAGCTGAAACACCCCTCGCGTTCCCGTAAACTCCGCAGCTTCCTTGATACATAAGCATGCGTGAGATCATAGAAAGCATTCTGGAAGGCGACGAAGAACAGTTTGAAGCACTGGTCAAGGCGATTTCAACGCAAAAGCTGCTCGTCTTCGCCCGGCCAGAAGATGCGGAGGGGCTAACGCTCAATTTTCTGAACTATCTTCTGGAAGATGACCATTCCATTGAATATATCCCGATCTTCAGCGACGCCGAAGAGGTCAACGCTTTCGTGGCCGAAGCGGATGTGCCGGATGGATATGTGCTCTATGAATTCGAAGGCGATCTGTTTTCGGAAATCATGGATGCGGACCAATACATCATGGTCAACCCGGTGAGCGGCGGGATCGTGTTTCAAGGCGCGCACCTGCGGGCTTTTTCCTCGCCTGCCAATGACGGTTGATGAAAGAAAAGCATAACATCATAAAAAACCCCGCATCGTGCGGGGTTTCTTTTTTCTTTTGGTCTATACCGTTAATTGTAGGATGGCAGTTTCGATGATCCGTTAAAGGATTTCGATGCGGGTTTTGTCTGCTCCCCCAGAATATCAAACTTGCCCGACGGCGGCGCGGGTGGTGTTTCAATCGTTCCGTCCGGTTGAACGGTGCCTTCATGTTCCAGAACGGCGGGCACGTCATCACCGGCGGGTGGAACGAAGGTCGGCGTGGGTTGCAGATCGGACGGTGCGACAGGCACAGGGGCCGCGGGTACCGGGGCGACTACCGGCGGTGCAACTGGTGCAGCCGGCATTTGCTGGTTCGGCATGGAGGGCGTCATCGGCGGCGGCGACACATAACCGTTGCCGGACATCGGCGCGGCGGGCGCAGGCATTGCAGCAGGCGGCGGTACCATGGCTGGTTCCGGCATTACGGCGGGTGCCGGAGCGGGGGTCGGTGGTGTTTCCATGACAGGGGCGGCCATAGGGGCTGGCGCGGCGGGTGCAGGAGCCGGAGCCGGTTGTGGCTGTGGCGCGCCGTTGACCGGAACATATTGATCGCCGCTCACGGGGGCGGACGGTGGAACATATACTTTTGTGGTGATGTTCCCCAGCGTCTTTTCCTTGATTTCATTCTGCGGAAGGTTATAGGCGGAAAAGCCGCCTTTTTTGTCATCGACCTTCGAATAATCGCCTTTCACCTGATCGGGCGTGGCTTTTTCGGCGGTAGGATAGGCACCGGCTTGGTAATCCTTCGCGCTGGAATTATTGGCAAATGCATAATCGATCGTGCAACGCTGGTTGATACAGGCGGCGGCGATCGGCGGGGTCATGTTACAGGGTGGGTTTGAATCCATCGCCTTGCCGCAACGCTGTGCATATTGTTGGGCCAAAAGTTCAAGGCTCGTTTTGTTGACCGGAACGAACGCGCAACTGTCGGCGCAACTATTGGTCACCAGTTGGCATTCCTCATTCGTCGTACAACGCTGCATTGCGGCGGCAACCATCAGGTCCGCGGCCTGTGCGGAAAGGGCGGTGGCCGAAACGCCAAGGGTGAAAGCCATAAACATTAATTTTTTCATGATTTTGCTCCGGGTAATTCTTACGCTATGGAATATAGCGGCTTCGACGCAGAAGGCCAGCGATTTGTTCTGCGTTCAACAGTCTGGGCTGGACAGGGTTTATGTATTTGAGGCATAAAGACTTCCAAGGTGCGGATGGGCCCGTAGCTCAGGTGGTTAGAGCGGTCCGCTCATAACGGATTGGTCGGGGGTTCGAGTCCCTCCAGGCCCACCAAACCTGTCTGTATTGTTACCATAAACGAAATTTGCAGGATGTCATGATTTCGGTCGTCGTTCCCGTTCGCAATGAACAAGACAACATTGTCCCCCTGGTGGAAGAAATTGCCGCCGCCGCAAAGTCCGGCGTGCCGGTGACGGAGATCGTCTATATCGATGACGGTAGTACGGACAAAACGCTCGAAATTCTTAAAAAGACAAAGGCCGTTCATCCGATGCTTAAAATCATGCGGCATGACCATTCGTGCGGTCAGTCCGCCGGGTTGTGGACGGGAATTCGTGCCGCTGCCAACGATGTGATTGTGACGCTGGATGGTGACGGACAAAACAATCCTGCGGACATCGGGCTTTTGTACAATCTGTTTCAGGAAGCCTCTTCTATCGTTCCGGGTGGCAAGGTGATGGTGGCGGGCCAACGGGAAAAACGGCAGGACAATATGGTGCGGATCATTTCATCGCGCATCGCCAACAACATCCGCTCGTCTTTCCTGCAGGATGGAACCCGTGATACGGGCTGTTCGCTCAAACTCTTCCGCCGTCAGGATTACCTGATGCTGCCTTACTTTAACCACATGCACCGCTATATTCCCGCCCTGATGAAACGCGATGGTGTCGTGGTCAAACATGTGAATGTTTCCCACCGTCCGCGGACAACCGGAACCTCAAAATACGGAACGATCGACCGCTTGATCGCGGGACTTTCCGATCTTCTGGGTGTGCGCTGGCTGTTGATGCGTGGGCGCGGGCCCGTCACTATTACGGAAGAAAAATAAGACGATGAAAATTTTCGGCTTTCCTATCGATCAGGAACATATCTGGATTGCTATCGGGCTCTTTGGTCAGTGCCTGTTTTTCATGCGCTTTTTTATCCAGTGGATCGCTTCCGAAAAGCGGGGTGAAAGCGTTATCCCCCGTGCGTTTTGGTTTTTCAGTCTGGGCGGCGGGATTATCCTGTTCATCTATTCGATCTATCGTCAGGATCCGGTGTTTATGCTGGGACAGGGAACGGGGTTGTTTATTTACAGCCGCAACCTCTATCTGATCTACCGTAAGAAACCTATGAAAGAGACCGCATAGCCTATGTCACCCTGTTGCAAGACATCCGATGCCGTATCCTTTGGCGTTATGGGGATTGTCCTGTTTGCCGTTTCCGTCTTCCTGCGCCCCTTAATGCCGATCGATGAAACACGCTATCTTTCTGTGGCTTGGGAGATGTGGCAACACAAGGGATGGTTCGATCCTCTCACCAAAAACTTTGAACCATACAGCCACAAACCGCCGCTGTTGTTTTGGCTGATCAATCTTTCGTGGGGCGTATTTGGCGTTAGCCGCTGGGCTGCGCTTTTACCCGTCTTGCTCATGGCCTTTGTCAATATCTACCTGGTCGGCATTCTCTATAAAAAGCTCTTTGCGGATGCAAAAGAAAGCCATGCGCGCTGGATCATGTTCGGCAGCGTCCCGTTCTTTTTCTACAGCACGCTGATGCTGTTTGATATGAGTATGTGCGTCTTTGCACAGCTCGGCCTGCTCGCGCTTTTAAATTTTACCAAAGACGGGCGGATGCGTTGGATGATCGCCATGGGCCTTGCCATGGGGTTTGGCGTATTGATGAAGGGGCCGGTGGCATATTTATACGTTCTTTTTCCCGTGCTCTTTGGGCCATTGTGGAAGGACGGAAATATTTCCAAGGGCCGTTGGTATGGTGGTTTCCTGATCGCGTTTCTGGTTTCGGCCATTCCCGTTCTGGCATGGCTTATTCCGGTTCTAACACAATCGGACAATAAATTCGCCTTCTGGCTGGTATGGAATCAAACGGCGGGACGTGTGACGGGGAATTTCAGCGCATCACACGCGCGTCCGTTCTATTTTTACTTCATGCTGGCCCCGCTGCTGGTTCTGCCATGGGCATTCTTTCCGTCTTTCTGGAAGGGGTGGAAAATGCTGGACCACAAAAATACGGGTTTGCGCTTTCTCTTTTTCTGGTTTGTACCGACCTTCGTTTCCTTTTGTCTGATCAGCGGGAAACAGGCCCATTATCTCGTCCCCCTGATGCCCGCCGTGACGATCTTCATCGCCGAACAATTACGCGGTGTTTCGCGTTGCGCGCTTCACCGGGGGGCGTTGGTTATGACCGCTGTGTTCGCCATTGCGCATGCGGTGGCCTATAAAACGGTTTTTCCGTCCTATGATATGCAGCCCATGGCCGATGCGATTCAGCCCTATAAGGGTGGCCCGATAGCCTTTGCCTATAACTACCATGCCGAAATCAGTTTTTTGGGCCGGATGGAACACGGGGTGGATGAACTGGAAAAAACCGGCGTGCAAGATTGGTTCCGCGCCCATCCAGATGGCGTGGCCATGATCCGTATCAAAAAGGACATCGATTATACGGGCCTGAAACAGCTGGCGATTTTCCCGTATCGCGGGGAACAGATCGGTCTTTATAAACGCGATATGGAACCATAATCCGTTTTTTCCGTTTGCTGTCTGAAATAAGACAACAAAGAAGGAAAAAGAAGATGAAAAAGAATCTGTTTTTTGGCGCGTTCGGTGTGGCGTTGATGATGTCCGCATCGGCGATGGCGCAAACATCCACCGTTACGAACAAGGTCAACACGGTTCATCCCGATGGCAGCGTGACGTACCAAAGCCAGACGGTGGTGAAAAAGGGCGGGGACGTTATCGATCCCGCGGTGATGCCTGTCGTGACGTTTTATTATTATGAACCGCAAATCAAACGCATTGTTTCCGGTTATGATTTGACGCCGGATGTCATCGAATTGTGGGATACGGACCACAACGGCGTTATCGACAATCATGAATTCTATACGAACGCCATGATCATGTATGAACCCATGGAATACAGCAAACGTACCTATCAGGACATCAATGCGGACGGTATTCCGGATCTGACGAAAGAAGAATACACGGTGCGCCTGCAACAGCTTCCGCTCTATGCCACCGTGAATACGGACGGGAAAGACGGCCTGACCTTGTATGAATTCACGGGCGTCGGGTTTCAGGATGCGGACATCGATAATGACAACCAGGTCACGATCGATGAAATCCGGGCGGCTTTCTATCACCAGAAGGGACTCGCTCCAAAACCCGAAAAGATCAATCCGTAATATAGGAGGACATGATGTTTCATAAAAAATCGAACCATGATGGCCAACCCGAAGGTGGATTGAAGGCACGCCAGAAGAAAGCGAATAGGCAAGACAAGCGTGTTCGCGAGGGGCTGACCGAAGACCAGATCGACAAGGGCCTGAAAGATTCCATGGCCGCCAGCGATCCGGTCGCGAAATATTAAGAATACCGTTCCTAGGGTAAAGCAGAGCCGGGCCTCAAAAGGGCCCGGTTTTGGCTTGTTTTGTTGACTTATGGGGCAAAATCGCTATAAAGACCCCTGAATTCCCAAGAAGAGGCGGGTTTAACCCTCCCGGCGAGCATGGCTCACCCCGAAAATAGGCAATTGGGACAATAACTTAAACAAGAACCAGAAGGAACCTGACGCATGAGCGATAAACGCCCATCTTCGAAACATAAAATCGACCGCCGCCTGAACTGTAACCTCTGGGGCCGTCCGAAATCCCCGTTTAACACCCGTCAAACAGGCCCCGGTATGCACGGCGCCCGCCGCCCGAAGCCGACCGATTACGGGATCCAGCTGATGGCGAAGCAAAAGCTGAAAGGCTACTACGCCAACATCGGTGAACGTAAATTCCGCCGTTACTATCAAGAAGCCGTGCGCCTGAAAGGCGATACGGGTGAAAACCTGGTGGGCCTGCTGGAGCGCCGCTTGGATGCAGTCATCTACCGCGCGAAATTCGTGCCGACCATTTTTGCGGCTCGCCAGTTCGTCTCCCACGGCCACATCACCGTGAACGGAAAATCCGTCACGATTGGCTCTTACTCCGTAAAGCCGGGCGATGTGATCGAAGTGAAAGAAAAATCCCGTCAACTCGCGCTGTACATCACGGCGACCGAATTGCCGGAGCGCGATGTTCCCGAATTTATCGAAGTGGACCACAAAGCCGGTAAGGCGACGTTCCTGCGTCAACCCAAACTGGAAGATGTGCCGTACCCGGTTCAAATGGAACCGCACCTCGTGGTCGAATTCTACTCCCGTTAATCGGGCGTCCACTGTTTCGTTCGGAGTGCGTTGCGGCGTCGCTCATGCAGGTTTCCTGCACTTCGCCCCTTGCGCCTGCTCCGGCCAAAACATTGTTTGCCCAAGGTACGGGAAGACATTCAAAAGCCGCCCAGTGGGCGGCTTTTTTATTTCGAATTTTATCTATTTTTCATGGGCGGTTAACCGGAACCCTGTAATTTGGGAATACATTTTCATTCCCTGCACTTCATCCGCCCCGCCAAAAACGGGGCGGTTTTTTTACTTCACCTTTTTTCCGGTCAGAACCGTGATCATCCCGTGAAACGTGTTGATTTCCTGTGATGTCATTTCGGAACGGGACAGCATATTTTTCAAATTCCGCATAACCGTGGGCTGCATTTCCTGTGTGCGGAAAAAACCTCCCGCGCGGAGCTCTTCTTCCAGACGGCTGTAAAGATTGTTGAGTTCGTCATGCGGGGCGGGCAATTCACGCGGGGCGTTCGGGTTTTCTCCGCCTGCCTGAAACCATTCATAGGCGCAGAGCAACACGCCTTGCCCCAGATTGAGCGAGGAGAAATCCGGATTAACCGGAATGGTAATGATGGCGTGGGACAGGGCGACATCTTCGTTGTCCAACCCCGCGCGTTCCGCCCCGAAAAGATACGCGCATTTTTGGCCACCGGATTCACGGGCGCGGCAATCCGCGGCGGCTTCCTTCGCCGTCATCACGGGTTTGACCATATCGCGCGGACGGGCGGTGGTGGCATAGGTGTAATGGCAATCGGCCAACGCATCGGAGGTGGTTGCGTAAACCTTTACGGGTGGCATTTTATCAAGCGCGCCGGACGACATGGCATCGGCCCGTTCATTGGGCCACCCATCGCGGGGGTTGACGATCCGCAATTCATCTATGCCGCAATTGAGCATCGCACGCGCCGCCGCGCCGATGTTTTCACCCATCTGCGGGTTGACGAGAACGATGACGGGTTTCATGGGGTTACGCCGCCTTCTTCAGCAAACGCTCTTTCACTTTTTCCGGGCCGAGCAGGGGGAGCAGGACAGGGAGTTCCGGCCCGTGTTCCATGCCGGTTAGGGCAATGCGGATCGGCATGAACAGGTCTTTGCCTTTCTTGCCGGTCTTTTCCTTCACCGAATTGATCCACACATTGAACGTCCCTTCGTTCCATGGCGCGGGCGGCAACATTTCTGCGGCGGCCGCGGTAAAGGCCGGGTCGGCGATGTCGGCCGTAACAGGGTTGTGGGTGACATCCCACCAGGATTTGATGTCGGAAAGTTTGGTCAGGTTGGGGCGCACGGCCAACCAGAATCGTTCATCCACGTCTTTTAATCCCATGGCGCACAGGCGTTCTTTCACTTGTGCAAAATCCGTTTCATGCAGGATTTTCGCGTTCAGGCGGTAAAGCTCTTCCACGTCGAATTTTGGCGTGTTGCGGGAGAATTTGGAAAAATCGAATCCTTCGACCAGGGGTTCCAGCGTGGTGAAAGGCTCGATGGGATCGGATGTTCCAAGGCGCGCCATAAGAGACACGAGTGCCATCGCTTCCAGCCCTTCATCTTCTTGCACACCCTTGACGGAAAGTGAGCCAAGACGTTTGGACAGTTTTCCGCCTTCCGCATCGGAAATCAGCGGCAGGTGTGCAAATTCCGGTTTGTATTTCCGGCCTTCGACCTTGCTGATCGCCTCAAACATTTGAATGTGGCATGCGGTATTGGAAACATGGTCTTCCCCGCGCACAATGTGGGTAATATCGGTATCGAAATCATCAATCACGGAACAAAGGTGATAAAGCGGGCGGCCATCTTCGCGGATGACGACGGGGTCGGACATTTCACGTTCTTTAAACAAAACCTTGCCGCGGATCAGATCATCCCATTCGGTGGGTTCGTCGTTGAGAAGGAAACGCCAGTGCGGTTCGCGCCCCTGCGCTTCGAACGCGGTTTTTTGGTCTTCGGTGAGTTTGAGGGCCGCACGATCGTAAATCGGTGGGATGCCGCGGGACAGTTGCGTTTTACGTTTTAATCCCAGTTCTTCGGCGGTTTCATAGCAAGGGTAAATGCGGCCGTCGGCTTTCAGCTTTTCGATCACCTGATTGTAACGATCGTTCCGATCCTTCTGGTTAAAATTGTCGTCCCAGGTCAGCCCCATCCACATCATGCCGGTTTTGATCGCTTGTTCATATTCGGCGGTGGAGCGTTCCGTATCCGTATCGTCAATGCGGAGGAGGAAGTGCCCCTTGTTCGCATGGCAAAACAACCACGTCACAATGGCCGTACGGGCATTCCCGACATGGAGATAGCCGGTGGGGGACGGGGCAAAGCGGACGCGGACGGGATTGGGCATGGTCTTAATTTCCTTAAATTTTGTATATAACTAGCGGTTTTGTCCGCTTTTTTCAACGATGAAGCGGTAGCCGTTGGTAATGGGATAACGCCGCTCCCGGCCAAAGGCGCGGGTGGTGATTTTAACACCCGGGGCGGACTGCCTGCGTTTATATTCCGCCATATCCAGCAATGTCAGGATTTTGGCAACTATGGCGGTGTCATGCCCTTCGGCCACCAGTTCCGCGGCCCCGAGATCTCGCTCGATCATGCCCTCCAGAATGGCATCCAGCACGTCATAGGGCGGCAGGCTGTCCTGATCTGTCTGGTTGGCGCGCAGTTCCGCGGTTGGGGCTTTGGTCAGAATCCGTTCCGGAATGACGGGCGATTGCGCATTCCGCCATGCGGCCAGTTTATAGACAAGCGTTTTGTAAACGTCCTTCAAAACATTGTATCCGCCGCACATATCGCCATAGAGCGTGGCATACCCGACCGCCATTTCGCTTTTGTTCCCGGTTGTCAAAACCATCGCCCCGCTCTGGTTCGAAAGGCTCATCAGGATAAGACTGCGTGCGCGGGATTGCATATTTTCATGGGCAAGGCCGGACAGGTTTGGAATCGTCTGCTCAAAAGTCTTCATCGCGGGTTCGATGGAAGTGGATTCATAAGAACATCCCAGAGCCTGACAACAGGCCTGCGCATCTTCAAGGCTATCCTTGTGCGTAAACTCCGATGGCATCATCACACAGCGCACCTTGTCCGCGCCCAGCGCATCGACTGCGATGGCGGCGGAAAGCGCGGAATCAATCCCGCCGGACATGCCGATGATGACACCCGGAAAATTGTTTTTGGTGATGTAGTCACGAAGTCCGCGTTTGAGAACGTCATAGATGGCGGGAAGATCATCTTGATCCTTCACAGTATTTTTCACGGCCCCCACATAAGTCTCACAAAACGGGGCCTGAAATATTTTTTTGCCCGTCCCGTCATACGCCATTGATCCACCATCGAAGACCAGATCGTCCTGCCCGCCCATCTGGTTGACGTAGAGGAGGGGGAGCCCGGTGTCCAGAATGCGGTCTGTAATGACTTCATGACGGCGTGCGCGCTTGGTTACGCTGAACGGGCTGCCGTTCGGGGATAGAATGATTTCCGCGCCCGCTTGCTTCAAATGTTTTGCACCTTCGGGAAACCAGATGTCTTCGCAAATCAGGATGCCGATCTTGTGCCCTTTGAACGTGACGGGTTCTGGCAACGGCCCCGGCGAAAACACGCGCCATTCATCGAACACGCCGTAATTGGGCAGGTTCTTTTTGTAAACGATGTGTTTGATGACGCCTTCATGGGCGAACAGGGCGGCGTTGTAATGCTTTCCGTCATTTTCCCATGGGGTGGTCAGTACAAAGGCGGGCCCGTCCTTGCGGGCGGCAATAAAATCCTGCGATGCCTTTTTACATTGGGCAACGAAGGACGATCTTAAAACGAGGTCCTCTGGCGGATACCCGGACACCACCAGTTCGGGGAACACGACGATGTCGGCGTTTTTGCAACGGTCCAGCGCATCGCCCGCAAGGGCGAGATTGTGCGTGATATTTCCGACAACCGGATTGATTTGCGCGATGGCGATGTTCAGCCCGCCGATCATCCCTTGCGTGCCGCTTTCAATTCATCGGCGACGAGGAAGGCGAGTTCGAGAGCCTGATTGGCATTCAACCGCGGATCGCAAGCCGTGTGGTAACGTGATGATAAATCTTCTTCGGTCACGTCATGGGAGCCGCCGATACATTCGGTCACGTTCTGTCCCGTCATTTCGAAATGAACGCCGCCGGCATGGGTGCCTTCGGCGCGGTGAACGGCAAAGAAATCGCGCACTTCGGACAGGATGTTATCAAACCGGCGGGTTTTGTATCCGGTCGATGATTTTTCGGTGTTGCCGTGCATTGGATCGCAAATCCAGACCACGCTGCGTCCTTCTTTTTTTACGGCACGGACCAGCGGGGCAAGTTTTTCTGTCACGTTTCCGGCACCCATACGCGCGATCAATGACAAACGCCCCGGTTCATTGTCCGGGTTCATAATGTCGATGGAGCGCAGCAACGTATCGACATCCAGGTTCGGCGGGCATTTGATGCCAAGCGGGTTTTTGATGCCGCGTACGAATTCAATCTGCGCGCCTTCGGTCTGGTTGGTGCGCGCGCCGATCCATAGGAAATGCGCAGAAGTATCGTACCAGTCGCCTGTCGTTGAATCGACGCGCGTCATCGCTTGTTCGTAGGGGAGCAGCAATGCTTCGTGGCAGGTATAGAAATCTGTTTCGCGGATGGCCTGTACCGTCTCGCCGGAAATACCGCAGGCGCGCATGAAGGCCAGTGCCTGATCGATTTCACCCGCCATACGGTCATAGCGTTCGCCGAGCGGCGAATCCTTGATGAAATCGAGATTCCAGTTGTGAACCTTTTGCAGATCGGCATAACCGCCTTGCGCGAACGCGCGGAGCAGGTTGAGCGTTGCCGCCGATTGGTTGTACGCACGGATCATCCGTTCGGGATCAGGAATGCGTGAACCGGCGGTAAAGTCCGTTCCGTTGATAATATCGCCGCGATAGATCGGCAGGGTGGTGCCGTTCTTGGTTTCTTCGGGTTCGGAGCGCGGTTTCGCAAATTGTCCTGCCATGCGGCCCATTTTGACGATTGGCATTTGCCCGCCAAAGGTCATGATAATGGCCATTTGAAGAAGCACACGGAATGTATCGCGGATTTTGTTGGCACCGAATTCGGCAAAACTTTCGGCGCAATCGCCGCCCTGAAGCACGAAAGCATTTCCGGTGGCCACATCGGCCAGTTGTTTTTTCAGATTGCGCGCTTCTCCTGCAAAGACGAGCGGCGGCAACCCGGCCAGCGTGGATTCTGCCGCATTCAGCTTGGCAGAATCCGGATAATCGGGAAGCTGTTTGGCCGGTTTTGACCGCCATGTATCGGGGGCCCATTTTTGCTGTGCGGATGCCGTCATGTCTATCGCCGTAAAGTCGAATGTTTTTAAAGAAATAAGAACGTATTCTTGTAAGGAAAGGGGGGTGAATCCGCAAGTCTTTCCGAAAAGAAAAAATGATTATGGGAATTAATCGTTTTTCTTTAAATCCGCGGAATCCCAACGCCTGTGGATCCAGAGCCATTGCCCCGGATTCTTGCGGATCCAGTCTTCGAGCATGATATGGGCATGGCGGATGATGTCTGTCTCCGTACGGCCGTCGGTTTTGAACGACGGTTCAAAAACGATGCGAAAATGACACCCTTCCAGCCGTTCGATACGGGAAGGAAGGATTGGTACATCGAACTTCGCCGCGAGTTGGACGAAGGCGGGGCTGGTCATGGCGGGGCGACCAAAGAAAACCACGGGAATACCTTGGTTGTATTTTTGGTCGATGAGTTGCCCCAGCCGTCCACCGCCTTTCAAAACCTGAATCATATCGCGCACGCCCTGTTGCGATTTTGCGATATAGGTTCCGCTTGGTTCCGGGTTGCGGCAACGATCCAACAATTTGGCGACATGCGGGTTGTTCGGGGCGCGGTAAATCCCCGCTATCGGCCATTTTTTCCGGTGATTGTAGTAAAACGGGCCGAGTTCCCAGTTCGCAAGGTGGGAAGAAATGATGATACACGGGTTGTGTTCACCCAATGCATCGACATGCTCTTCGTCCACAACCTCCAGCCGATGGTGGACGATATACATCAAATGCGGGTATTCCGCGATCACACGGCCCAGATTGTCCCACATATCGGTGACGATTTTTTGTATCTGGTCTTCGGTCTTTTCTGGGAAGGCGGCGTTCAGGTTGCGGTATGCTTTTCGTGATGCGGACAGACGCGGGCCGATGGTTCGGCCGATCCAGCCGCCAAAGGCCGAGGCCGTATCGACGGGAAGACACCGAAACACAAAAAAAGCAAACCACAACAGTGCGGCTTCTATGGCATAACGAAATTTTTTCATGTCTTTTTCAGTGCGCGCTTCAACAATTCCATCAATGCCGCTTCTTTTTCAATCCGCAAGGCAATCGAAACGACTTCGACATTTTTGTGATAGCTATGCGGGATTTTTACAAAATCCTTTCCCGTCGTTACCAATGTGGAATCCCCCGCCTTGTCTATCAACGCATCCATGTCCTTTTCGGTATAGACATGGTGGTCGGGAAAGGGGGAAAATCCGGTTAGAAGAAAGCCGTTTGTTTTCAGCGTTTCTTTGAATTTGTCGGGATGGCCAATTCCGGCAAAGGCAAAATAATTCTTTTCCTTGTCATGTTCGCTCGTGATGGCAACATCGGCGCGAAAAACATCTTTTCCTGCAATGTCCATGTTTGACCCGATGGATAAAACGCCGACGCATTTTTTCAAGGCATCGGGGAATGGTTCGCGCAAAGGCCCCGCAGGCAAAAGAAAACCGTTGCCAAGGCCCTGCTGCCCGTCAATGACCAGAAGGGAGCAATCCTTATGAAGGGAATTGTTTTGTAACCCGTCATCCATGACAATGATGTCCGCCCCCATGGCTTCGGCCAGAACGGCCCCGTCCGCGCGGTTATGGGCGACGATTGTGGGGGCGATCCGCGCATGAAGCAACGCTTCGTCACCGACATCGCCCGCGCTATGGATTTCTGGATCGACCTTCGTCGGCCCGTGGAGCGCGCCACCGTAACCGCGGGTGAGAATGGCGGGGCGTTGAAACGTCCCGTCGGAAAGAAGCCCTGCGATAACGGCATGGACGGCCGGTGTTTTACCGCTGCCCCCGGCAACCGCGCCGCCGATACAAAGAACGGGGAGGCGGCTTTTATAAGGGTTTTTTGTAAGATTTTTGATTTTGACGATCAAACCGTAAATCCAGGATAGGGGAAGAAGGAAAAAGGCAACGGGCCCGCGCGTGCGCCAAAAAGAGGGGGTGCTAAGCCGCATATTTTTTCTCCAAACCTCTTAAATAGGACGTAAGTTGTTCCATCACCGTATCGACGACATGGATTTTTTGTTCGGCAAATTGAATTGTTTTTTGTTTGATCGGCTCACACAGGCCGGGGGTTTCAAGAAGCCCCTTCAACGTGTTGTAAAATTCGTACTCGTTATAAACTTCGGCAACGACCGCTGCTGCGCGCATGTCATCATAGATCGGGCGTTGATACTGGTTGTTCGGGCCGGTCATGACAACACATCCTAGCTGCGCGGCTTCCAACGGGTTATGGCCGCCGCCGCCATCGTCACTAAAAGACCGTCCGATCATGGCAATGGGACAAAGCGCGTAGAAAAGCCCGAGTTCACCCAGCGTATCGGCGATGTAAAGGTCATCGTCCGGTGCGGGCAGGGCGTTATGTTCGCTGCGCAAACGGTATTTGACGCTTTCTTCAAAACAGGTTTTTGCTATGTCTTCGCGTCGTTCCGGGTGACGGGGGACGATAATGGTGAGCAGGTGGGGAAGCGTTTCTTTCAACCGCTTGTGAATGCGGCAGGCCAGCGTTTCTTCACCCGCATGGGTGCTGGCATAAACCCAGCAGGGGCGTCCTTCGATGGACAAACGCAACGCATTCAAGGCCACGGGATCATGGGGCAGCGGAGCCGCACTGTATTTCAGATTGTCGGTGGCGATTGATTTTTTGGTGCCCAGTTTCTCAAAACGCGCGGCATCCTTTTCCGTTTGTGCCAGAACCAGTGAAAAGGCGGATAAAACCGTCTGGGCTGTCTCTGCAAACATTTTCCAGCGCGTGAACGAACGGTCGGAAAGACGGGCGTTGACCAGAATGGCGGGAATTTTTCTTTTCTTGATCGCCCCCAGCATGTTCGGCCACAGTTCGGATTCCATCCAGAGGGCAAGATCGGGTTTCCAGTGATCCAGAAAACGCGACACCCATGCCGGATGGTCGAGCGGGATGAATTGATGAAACGCGAACGGGGGCAGACGTTGTGCCATAAGGCCCGCGGAGGTGAGAGTGCCGGTGGTGACCAGAATGTTGATCCCGGGATGGGCGCGGCCGATGGCATCGATCAGGATCAGGGCGGACTGGGCTTCTCCCACGCTGGCGGCATGCACCCAGACCAACGCGCCGGCGGGGCGGGCCTTATGGGCTTGCCCCATTCTTTCATGAAGGCGCTTGGCGTCTTCCTTGCCGCGCTTCCGGCGGTCTTCCAGAAGACATTTCAGCAGCGGGGTGGAAAGCCGGGCGGCATTTTTATATAGGAAGAGAAGGGAGAACATGTCGTAATTCGTAAAATCCTGTTGTTCTTGCCGATTCGGGGTATAATCGAAGAATCTCCACCCTTCGGCCCGTGCCGCTTTGGTTCAGGTATAGGATGGAATGACCCGAAAGGCAAAGGTATAGATGGCCGGAAACGACCGTGACAAGAGCCCCGCAAGCCGGATTATCCGGGACCGCGCTATGGCGGTTTTGCGGGAAACGCGGGCGAAGATCGACCCGCGCCTGCTGGATGCCATGCGGGATCATCTGACCGGTGCGATGGCGGCGGGGGGCGTAAAGGGCGAAGCCACGGTCAAGCCTGCGACCACGGCCACAACGGCGCAAACGGTCTTTCCTTCCAGGAAATTTGAAGACGAAGTCCCGCAAGCCGCAAAAACCGAAGCGGTGGACCGCCAGAAAATCGCGCAGATCGTGACACAGTATATGAAGAACAGGGAAGACTCACAAAAACATTGAATGTTTTTGTTCTTTCCCGCTTTCTATAACAGTTATTGACATCTTCCGCTGATGTATGTGCAACCGGGGTTAGCACAAACACCATCTGCTTGTCCGCTTGTCGAAGACGGGGAGAGCAAAACGGTAACGCCGGTCGGGATAGGGGCGGAACATTGCGTGTTTCCTGAATTTGGCCCCTGTTGAACGGTGCCGCCTCCGGGTGCCATCATGTACCATATTGCCGGAAAGACAGTATTGTTGACCGTCAGGAAATTGAAATAGCGGTCGGCCGTGAACGCATTGTTGGTAGCGTTTTTGCTGTTGTAATAGATCGTTGCCCACGTGGGTGTGATGGGTGTTCCATTACAGGCAACGGGATAATCCCGAACATCACCTTTGGTTTGGTATCCGGCGATATTGTTCGAACTTCCGGGGCCGGCTCTAAGATCGGCAAAGGGGTAAAAACCATCCGTGGTATCGAAAGGGGCTGTATGCAGGAAGTTCATACATTTTGCCGCCATCCAGACTTTTGCCATGACATCGCAGGAATAATCTTGGCCAGGGTTCGGCATGGTTTGCAGGTTTTGATACTTTGGCAGGTTAAGCCAACGGCCGCGTCCGCCCAGAAGATCATGTCCGAAATTTGTGCTTAATGACGTACCGCCGCTCGTCGAACTGGTCCCGAGATACGTATTCATACTGTTCAGGACAACCTCTTCCAAAGCCTTGTCCATGCTCCAATACGGATTCCCGTTTCTACCGTATACGAGGAGCGGCTGACCGTTATTCCAATAGGTCGAGTGGGTAAAAAGGCTTCCGACATGCACAGAGGCGTGGGCCGCGAATTTATCGAAACAGACGTAATCCAGGACGCTATCCGCTTTGAAGATCAGGTTCTGGTTCTGCATGATTTCGCGCTCTGTTTCCATGCGCGCGCGGTTTTCCATGGTGGACCAGACATTCGAATCACAGGTTTGTGGGGCGATTTGCGCGTATGCAGCGCGCGTATAAGGAAACGCCGCGCCGATCCCGGCGAGAATCATCAATAGTATGAACCTGTTGATTAACGTCATGATTCTGTCTCTTTCCCTACCACTTTCAATCTTACCCAAAATTAACCCGTCTTGGCAAACGATCCTTCCCTAAGGCACACAAGTACCGGTTCCCGCCACACCCTGAAAGCTGCATCCGGGCGAGATACACACCGCATCATCATATTCCAGCAAGGTCGACAAAATCTGCGGCCCCTGGCGGCGTTGGACCTTAATACCTGTAAAAACCGGGCCAACACAGCTATTTCCGCCGGGATTTAAATAGGTGGAATAGGCATTCGCCGGGTCAAATCTTACATTCTGACCCTTGGCAACATTGATCATATTCTGAGTGATACCGCTGTCTGCACAGGCCATATTGCCGGGGTAAA
>CAYRDI010000003.1:0-24034 GCA_964423095.1 uncultured Micavibrio sp. | reverse complement strand
GGGGTCGTTGTTGATCAGGGATGTAAAATCAGGAAAACCCAGTGTTGTGTTTGTGTTCAGGCATTTGGCGATCGTCCATACCCTTCCCATCAGGCCGCAAGGGGCTTGCCCTTGCAAGGCATAAATATCGTCATCTGCCGCGGATGGCGGTGTGGTCGTTCCTCCCGATGCGCCCCCGGCGGTCAATCCGGTCGGCCCGGCAATTTCCCCCAGATAATCATGGTTGAAAGCATCAATCAGATATTGTTCGATCAAAAGATACGCTGCGGCGTTAAGCGCGCCGTCCAGAGAGTTTGCCCCGAGTTGCCTTTGGATGGTGGTGCTCTGGACACCCGTCGTGCCCAGATTGGATAGGGTGACCTGCCTGTTGGCCCACCAGGCCGTTTCGGAAAAGATCGGGCCGACAAACTGTGCGGCGTGGGTTATTTGTTGCTGGACGCAGGCGTAGGCCAATGTGCTGTCTGCCTTTGCAACCAGCGTTTCATTGACGGCCATTTCACGCCGTGTTTGCAGGACGGCCTGGTTCACCATGGCTTCCCATGTATCGGTCGCGCATCCGCTGACAGGATTGCTAGTGTTCACGTTTTGCGTAAATCCTGTATCGATCGAGGGCGGCAACGATACAAGCGGCGCACCCGGCACCGGATTGACGATGGTGAATACTTGTCCCGTGGGCGTCGTAATGATGGTTACGGCGGGTGTTCCGGGCGTCGTGGGGGTCGCGGGCACCGCCGGAACGGTTACGATGCTGTTTGTTGGTTGTTGCGGTGGCTGCGGTGCCGTGCATCCGCTTCCGCTATTGGCGGCCCCACCGCCGCCGTTTTGCGGGAAACGGGCTTGGCCATCGGCGATAAGCCTTTGCTGAACCGCCGGGTCACAAAGATTCTGTCCTTGAGCGAGTTGCGGATCTACTTTGACCCCCATGATTGCAATGTCCCAGTGTTGATGCACCGGGTAGGTGTGGGTGGAGCTGTTCGGATTATACCCTGTGCCGCCGGTTTGGATGTTGGGAAGTGCGCATACGCTCAGGTGTAACCACCGTTCAACAACGCAACACGCGTGCGATGCCACGGCAAAAATACCCCCCGTGGATGTCGGGCCGCCGGTGCATTGTACGCTTCCCCGCGGAGTAATAGGCGTTCCTGCAGGGGTGCCGAAGTCATTTCCCTGATGGTAACCGCTCCCGCTGAACCTAAGCCCGAACGGTGACGTCAAAGGGCCGGGTGCGGGTTGGGTCAGGACAACAGACTGGGCGGACGCCGTGCCGGTGTGTGTAAACAGGCATGCCCCAAGGATAGGGGTGGCAACAAGTGCCAAAAGGATAAACCGGATGATGCTGCGCTCTTTCCCTATGCCCATCTGTTTTATTTCTTCTCCGGTTTTGGTGCGTTGTCTTTTTTGGGTGCGGTCTTCGTATCCATTTCATAGTGACCGGTTTCTTTATTGAATTTTACGTTTGCGTAATAGGAAAACCGCTCCGGATGGCCGATGTCGGCCTCATCTTCATAAGCGTAGGCTTTGAGCGATTTGTATCCATCCACGGTTTCGTTGCCGACATCGATGGCGTTCGCATAGATCTTGCCGAGGATGACAATCCTGTCCAGCGTCCCTGTGAAAATAACGTGAACTCTCTGGGTCGTATCGGGAAGTGTGAAAACCCCTTCGTCATACTCGTTCCATTCCAGCGGATAGGCGATGTAATCGGGAACGCCATCGGTATTCAAATCTGTTTTCGCCACATACAAATAAGGTTTTTCGGCATAAGGTTGCGTAAGATTGTATGTCGTGTTTTCAAAAATATCAGCCATCGCCCGCCACGCCATAGTGTAGGTATCGTCGGGCGGGTTCAGAACGTATTTCAAGGCATGAACGTTTTTGCTGGGTCTCTCGATGTTGAATTTGGATACATCTTGCGCATGCGGCGCGCTGCCCGCAAATGCCGTCAGCAGCATGCCGGAAACAGCCGTTATTTTCGCTTTTTTCAGCAAAGAAAGCCCCTTGTTCTTTTTCTGATCCGCCTTTTCCATCATAAACCGTTTGTGCCGCAAATCGCAAAAGCCCCCTAAAATGGTAAATATGTGGATTGCTGGGGCGTCCAGCTATAACGGGATGCTTCCAGATCGTTGTTGGGGTTTTTGTATACCGAAAGATCCCTGACACCGTACATCTCATCATCCCGGATATTGATGCGGGCGGCGTCTATTTGGGCGATCAGGAGCGGTTTTTTGTTTTTATCCAGCCCCGCGACCAAGAATTTGCAAGACGCC
This sequence comes from uncultured Micavibrio sp., assembly GCA_964423095.1. Lineage (GTDB taxonomy): Bacteria > Pseudomonadota > Alphaproteobacteria > Micavibrionales > Micavibrionaceae > Micavibrio_A. The sequence continues at coordinate 21,767 of CAYRDI010000003.1, read as the reverse complement.
GTGGCCGTGCAGTTTGATGTGGTTTCCTGCCGGAAAATCCATTCATCAATACCGTCATTATTCAAATCCAGGTTCGCCACGGTAAAGGGGAGATCGCCGACCAATATCTTTTGATCTTCAAGATAGGCCATAACCTGTTTTTCGCGGAGGTCGTCTGAGGGTGCGCGCAGGCGTAGCTTCGTTTCCTGTGCGGCATGTGCGACAGGGGCAATGGAGAAAAGGAAAATCAGAATCGCAGCGAAAAAGCGCATAAGCCATTGTAGCAGCGAGGTGAACGCCCGCGCAAAAGATTAACGGCGGAAAAGGGGAGTTATCCCTGTAGGTCGATGTCCAGAATGGACATGTTGAAATCGTATGAGGTCTCGCCGTCTTCTTCGTTTTTGTAAACGATTCCGATAAATTCCCCGTTCAGGAGTATTTCGATCGAATCGGAGGCCTGCGCGCGCGGCTTGACCCCGATGGCCGGATTGCCGAACGTCCGGCGCAGATAGTCCTGAATCTGGATCATTTCATCGGGGGTGATTTGCATGGTGTCTCCTGCGCGGGGTTTTGAGTCAGGGGGAGACACTATTGCGAGAGGGGGGATAAATCAAGACCTTTGGCAACGGCTTCGTAAACATCAGAGCAAAGCAATTTTCTGTTGTTATATGAACTGGATGCTATTGCTTCTTGAAAAGTAACTTTAACAACAAATTCTTTCGCCTTGGCAACACGCCATAAATGCCGGCCTAGAGGCATATCACCATACCAGGCGTAAATATCGCGGATGGTGGTGTCCACAGCCGGTTTTTCGTCGGCAGCAAGAAGCGAAATGGTGAAGGGCTGAATTCTAATGTTTTTGTTTAAGAAAATTTCAAAAAAACTTGATTTAAAAGGAAAAATTTCTTCTCCAGAACTCGATGTTCCTTCCGGAAAAATCACGAGGGGAAGCCCTTCCGCGATTCTGTCTTCCAACAGCTTTGTTGCGGCCGCTGCGTCCTTGGGATCGCGGCTGATGAAGACGGTGCGTTGCATACGTGCCATCCAGCCGAAAAAGGGCCAGTCGGCGAGATCTTTTCTGGCCACAAAACTACCCAGCAAAATGCTGCCGAGGGCTTGTATGTCTAAATATGATAAATGGTTGCCCAGATAGACGATATTCCGCCCGCGCTCCATATGGCCTTCGACGATGACCTTGATGCCAAAAAGGTGGCATAAAAAGGCATGATAGGCGCGGGGGTAGTAATAAGCGAATTCCCCCTTGGTGAACAACATCACCGTGCTTTGATAGGCCAGGGTGAAAAGTGATGTGACAAAGAAAACGAGGAGCCTGAACGCCCCGATCAGCGAACGCATGGCGTCAGCCCGTGCCCTTGGCCCAGGCGGGAATGCGGTCGGCAAAGTCGTTGTCGAGTACGATGCTGTTTTTGGTCACGCGCTGGTAATGTTTGAAATATTTTTCGGTGATCAGGTGGGTGGGCATCACGATACATACATCGGTGGTGTTGAATTGACGGTCGATGACGGCCCCGTTGCCTATGCTGGCACCCAGCCGCATGTAGCCCTTGACCAGCGGCGGCAGGGAAATAAAGGCTTCCTTGACGTTGATGTCTTCCTTGGCCATCAGGTTCATATCCACGTAGCGGGACGGCACGGCGCGCGGGCACAGTTCCGGCGTTGCCAGATGGTAATGATAAAGGTACGCCAGCTGAGTTTTGAGCGCGTCGATGTCCGTTCCATGCAGGCTGGCGCATCCGAACATCAGGCCGATTTTATGATCGGCCACGTAATGGGCGATTCCCTGCCAGAGCTTTTGTAAAACGGGCCGTGTGCGGTATGGCGGCAACACGCAGGACCGTCCGAGTTCCAGCAACACAGCGCCGCTGCTTAAGAGGGGGCCGATGTCGTATTCATCGCTGGTGTAGAATTTTCCAAACTTGTCGGCAACCTCGCGGCGGAGCAGGCGGTATGTGCCGACAATCTGTCCCGGCCCGTCGGGCAGGGTGGTGTCGAGAACGACCAGATGATCGGTCACCGCATCGTATTCATCCACGTCCATGAGGTTGGCGGCGGTTTTTTCATCGGCGATGGCTTTATACTCTTCGTAAAAAACCTTGTAACGAAGACGTTGCGCCGCTTCAACCTCCGCCGGCGACAGGGCAAGGCGGACGAGGATTTTTTCGGCGTTTTGTTTTGAATCTTCTATCATTACCGCGTTCAAAAAAGATATAACATGCTGTCCTGCAACGGACGAGCCTTCATAGCAAAACTGTCCCGATAATAGTAGGAAAAAACACCCCGATACTACGCCATCCGCCCATGTCCGCCTTGAAAACCAAAATCAACGTCCTGTTTGTCTGCACGGGGAATATCTGCCGCTCCCCCACGGCCGAGGCCGTTTTCCGGGAGGACGTGCGTAGAGCGGGGCTGGACGGCGTTGTTCATGCGGATTCCGCCGGCACGCACGGGTACCATGTGGGGGATTTGCCGGATGCAAGGGCGATGGAGACCGCGCGGGCACGGGGGGTAGACATGTCGGATCTGCGGGCCCGCAAGGTAGAAAACGCGGATTTTCAAAGGTTTGACTATATTTTTGCGATGGACCGCGGGCATCATACGGCCTTGTCAGAACTGGCTGGACGGCTGCCGCATCACCACGCCCAGCTATCCCTGTTTCTGGATTTTCCGCATGTGCCTTCGGTGGAAACAGGTCGTGACGTGCCGGACCCGTATTACGGTAGTCTGGTGGATTTCGAGATGGTCTATTGCATGGTTGAGCAGGGAAGTACCCGTATTTTGCGGGAAATACGCAAACGCCACACGCTATAGAATTGAAATAATCTTTCAAAAATAGCCAAAAACGACCTGAAATGACCGCAACTTGTAATAAAAACAAGTTTTGCGCATTTTTTTCAAAACTTATGCTTGACGCATGCGCGCGCTTATGGAATATATAGACCACAACGCGGGTCCACACAGCCCGCCAAGAACAAAAAAACGATTTAGAGTAAAGGTTATACTCCCCACACAGATATAACCGTCTCCTTTGTAAAAAGCTCTCCCCACACAGGAGAGCTTTTTTCTTTGTGGCCTTTGGTGAAAGCGGGCTGGCGTCCCCCGGCGGGAGTCGAACCCCCCGTTTGCGCGAGCAAACAAAACCCTTAAAATTTGCGCGAGCAAACAAAACCTTAAATCAGCCGTGGGTATCGGGCAGGGATGTGGGGAGACTGGCGTCCCCGGCGGGAGTCGAACCCACGGCCCCAGAATTAGGAATTCTGTGCTCTATCCATCTGAGCTACGGGGACAAGGCCAGTCTGGGCGGTTATAGCACGGAACGGGCCTGCGGCAACCCGCATACCCTGCATAAAGCGGTCCTTACGGGGCGGCCGCTTCTTTCGCAATTTTTCGGGCTTTTTGGATAAAGTCCTGTGCCAGGGAAGGCGCGGCGCCGCAACTTTTGGCTTTGCCTGCGGCTGCGACGGCCTGTTGTTCCAGCCTGTATGTTTTTTGGCGTTCTTCAAAACCGTCATCGATTTTTTTCGCGATCAAATCGCTTTCGGCGATTGCCGGTCCTTCGAAATATTTTCGTTTAACCCGCACACGGCCCGCATCTTCCAACGCATCGTCCGGGTTTGTGATGTAATCGTTGCTGGAATACGTGCCGGGTTCGATGACAACATAGCCTTCATGGCGGCTTTTGACGGTTATGCCTTTTAAAAAAGCTGTGGCAACGCCTCTGCTTTCATCTTCAAGTTCCCAGACATAGTTGCCACCGCCTTCCCCTTTGACAATGGCGGCTGCGGGAAGGCGGGCGACATCCTTTTCAATATCTGTCGCCAGATAGGCTTTTGAAAATTTGTTTGCAAGTGTTGTATCGAGCGTGCGCAGGCTGATAAGAACCGCTGTTTTTCCAGACTCTTTTGCCGGAAAGCTGTCCGTGATTTCGCCGATGATGTCGAGCAACTTGTTCTTGTTGTCGTAGAATATGATCCTTCCCCCTTTGGGATATTGTTTTGCCTGATCGGGGGGTAAAACCAATAACGGGAACAACGTGCCTTTGGGGATGTCGATTTCTTTTTTATGGAGAAGGATGCCGACGCTGGGGGGCGTAAAATAATACAAGGTCTGCGTTGCCGGAGGTTTTTCTGCTCCCCTGTTTTCAAAAACATTTGAAGAGTGGTTTCTTGTATGTGTGTGGTTTTCGGCGATCGCGTTGGCAACAACCTGTTGCTGGGTTCTATATTGGAGATATCGATAACCCGAAACAAAGCCCGCAGCCAGAACGGCAAAGAGCAAAACCGTTCCAAGGGCAATCCGGGCTGACTTTTTCATTTTTAATGAATGTAAACGACGACTTCGTTGGTTTTCGCTTCGGCACTTTGCTGGGTGCTGAGGTCGATCTTGTTGATGTCGATCCCCATCTGGGCAAGGCTGCGCAGAACGGTTTCGGCGTTGCGGCGCGCGCGCGTGCTTTCAATGGCGATTTGCGCAGCGTTACCGACGGATGGTGTAACAGCAACAAGTTCCAGACGTGACGCAGGATACTTCTGCATGGCTTCGTTCACGGCCATATAGACGGCTTGTTCATAATCCACATTGGGCTGGTCGAATTTAATGCGGACGAGCGGGCGGGGGCCGCTCGGTGTCGCAGGCGCAGACATATACCCGCCGCCCATGCTGGCAGGTTGCATCAGGGTGGAAGGTTGGGCACCGGAGAAAGGGCGGTTCGCAAGGCTGCGACCATAATAATCACCGTTTGTGACGGCAAGCGAGAGCGTGCGGATGTTGTTGCGTTCGGCACTCAAATACGCGGCCGTGCGCGAAATGTCGTCATTCACCTCGTTCAACACGCGGTCGATATTCACGATCGTGCCGTTAACTTGGTCTTCCAGTTGTTCCAGCGCGATATGGTCTTCTTCAACGGCACCGGACAGGCCATACGCCGAACGGCAGGCTTCCAGAAGGAACGATCCCATGGATGCGGCATTGGCGGCTTCCACCGCCATGGCGTTCAAATCGGCAACATTTTGCGACAGCCTGTCGAGGTTGCCCTGCGCCACGCCGAGTTTTTCAACAAGGCGCGGGTTGCCGGGCGTTGTTCCCGTTTGCAACTGCGTGTTGATGGTCGCGATGCTGGCATTGTATTCCGCGGACAAAGACTGGCTGCGGTTTTGCAGGCCGTTCAGCCGGCCGGACAGGGCGTTCACCCGTTGTTGCAGACCGTATAGATCGGACTTCAATTCGTCCACTTTTTGGGAAACGATCGTCTGTGTCGGCTGAAAATACGAAGAGCCGGAAATTTCCGAAGGCGTAATATCGGGGGTTTTGACGGGTCTGTTATACAAAATAGAAGAAGAGGGTGAAGGCTGGTTGCCCGGCAACGCCTGGTTCGTTATGACCAGCGAAGGACGTTTTTTCATATCGATTTGCGCGCAAGCGGGCTGCGCTGCCAAAATCAATGTGGTCATCATGCCGGCCGTCGTGATAATCAGGACGCGGGTTTTGTGCGAGAACGTGTTGATCTTCATGTCTTTTTCCAGTGGTGCCAGCGGGGCACGGCCATCGTACTTGTTCCGGAAGCTCTAAATCGCCCGAATTGGCGGCCCAAGTCAAGCGAAAGAGCCTAAGGCCCTTTAAAACATTCACAAAAACTTTGATCGCGCTTTTTGGCAAGTTATGGCTTGCACGGACGCGGGGGCATGATGTAATGTCCGCCCCGTCTTGTAAGACACTACGCGCCCGTAGCTCAATTGGATAGAGCATCTGACTACGGATCAGAAGGTTAGGAGTTCGAATCTCTTCGGGCGCGCCATCCGGCGACACAAAATTTCCTAAAAATTTATTTTTATGAGCTTTTGACGGCAAGAGTTTGAATCTGCATGATATTATGTTATCTTGCGTGTGGGTAATCATTCCCCTTTTTCATTTGTTAACCAATTCAGGGTATAAGTTTAGAAGCGGCTAATCCATTTGTGCCGCGCGCTTTGGTTTTTTGTTTCAGATCGGGTTCCATCGTTAACATGCATAAAAAGACAACAGACAAGAAGAGCGACAGTCTCGTGATCGAAGGCGGGGACGGCGATATTGACATCAGCGGTCTGCATTTCGTGGATGAGACGTTCGATGACATGAAGCCATCCACGCCGCCGGTGTCTTCTGAAAAAACGGCGGGGACGGATTTCGTGCTGTCCCGGAATGAGGAGCGCGAATTTTCCGGCGAAGCCCGCAAAAGCGATTCAAAGGATATTGCCGTTCTCGGCAGCAAGGGTTTGCAAAAAGGACGCGGTGGGGACGACGAAGTCATGCGCGGGCGGATCGGTGACCGTCTTGTGTCCATGGGCATTATCACGACCGACCAATTAAATGTCGCCCTTCAGGAAAAAAAGATTTCCGGCAAAATGCTTGGCGAGGTGCTGGTCGATCTCGGTTTTATTACGGACGAGGTTTTATCGGCGTTTCTGGCCGAAACGTCCGGTTTCGAGGTGTTCAACCCGAAAGTCACGGTGATTGACGGCAATGCGCTGGCCTTGATTGAAAAGGCAGTAGCGGTCAAATATCAGGTTCTGCCCGTATCGCTGGAAGGAAGTGTGGCCTCCATCGCCATGTCGGATCCGTACGACGTGGTGGCGATGGATACGCTCAAACGCTATCTGCCCAAAGGGATCACGGTCAAACCGCTGGTGACCACGCCATCGGTACTCTCTGAAGCGATTGATGCCGCTTATGGATATGCGAGCAAGGTCAACGACATTCTGAAAGAACTTGAAAACACGGACGGCAAGGCGTTGGAAGTCGCCGGCCTGTCCGAAGAAGAAGCCTATACGCACCCGATTGTCCGTCTTGTGAACGCGCTGATTTCCGAAGCGGTGAAAATCCACGCCTCCGACCTTCACTTTGAACCCGAAGAAAACTTCGTGCGTCTTCGCCTTCGCGTGGATGGTGAAATGTTTACCTCGCAAATCCTGCACAAGCAGCACTGGAATGCGATCAGTCAGCGTCTGAAAATCATGGCGAACCTGAATATCGCCGACAAGCTGGCACCACAGGACGGGCGCATCAATGTCATCGTTGGCGGAAAGGAAATCGATTTCCGTGTATCGTCTTTGCCCACCGTTCACGGTGAAAACATCGTCATGCGGGTTTTGGACAAAAACGCCGGGATCAAACCGCTCAAATCGCTGGGCTTTAGCGAACACAATCTCGGTCTGATCAAGCGGGCGCAGGATCGCCCCGAAGGCATCATTATTGTGACGGGGCCGACGGGGTCCGGGAAAACCACATCGCTTTATTCCATGTTGAATGAAATCAACACGGTCGATATCAACATCCAGACGCTGGAAGACCCGGTCGAATATTCGCTGCCCATGATCCGCCAGACGGCGGTGCGTGAAGGCATCCTTGAATTCGCCGATGGTATCCGCGCCTTGCTTCGCCAGGACCCGGACGTAATCTTTATCGGGGAGATCCGCGATAAAACGACAGCCACAATGGCGTTACAGGCCGCCATGACGGGGCACCAGGTTTACACAACCCTTCATACCAACGATTCTTTCGGGGCGATGCCGCGTCTGATGGATTTGGGCATGGTGCCGGGGATGGTGGCCGGAAACATTATCGCGGTGTTTGCCCAGCGTCTGGTGCGCATTCTGTGCCCCCAATGCAAACAGCCCCATACGGCCGATGAGGCGGAATGTGCCATCTTGAAGGTGGATGCATCCAATCCGCCCCAAATCTGTAATCCCAGGACAGGCGGCTGCGAAGCCTGCGGCGGGCAGGGATATAAAGGACGGGTGGCCGTGGCGGAAATCCTGTTGTTCGATGAGGAGCTGGACGAGGTTGTGGCCCGCGGCGGGACAAAAATCGAATTGAAGAACGCCGCCGTGCAAAAAGGCTTTAAGTCTATGAAGGATGATGGCATTCTAAAGGTGCTCGAGGGCGTGACCTCTCTCGATGCGCTTTCCAAGGTCGTCGACATTCATAAATAGCCCAATTCAATATGGAAAAGTATAAGTATAGAGCGATCAATGCGCGCGGGCGTCCGATCAAGGGCGTCTTGGGTGCTGTGAACGAAAACGATCTGTTCAACCAGTTGCAGGCCGCGGGTCTGGAATTGGTCAGCGCATCGCCGCTTTCAAAAAAGAACAGCAAAAACCATCTTCTCAAACGCGTGAAAATCCGCGATCTCATCGCCTTCTTTATCCATTTGGACCAGATGGACGGGGCGGGGGTACCGCTTTTGGATGCGTTGGCCGATATTCGCGATACCACCGAAAACACCGCCCTGCGCGATGCCATGTCCGAAATCTACCGGGATGTTTCCGAAGGTAGCAAGCTGTCCGAAGCGATGGACAAACACCCCAAGATTTTTCACCCGCTTTATGTCGCTCTTGTCGGCGCCGGAGAAGAAACCGGGCGGATGAGCCTGAGTTATCAGCAATTGATCAAATACCTGAAATGGTTGGATGCCATGCAGTCCCGCGTGCGCAAAGCCACGCGGTATCCGATGATTTTGATGGTGGTCGTTTTGGGGGCCATTACGGTCATGATGGGTTTTGTCGTGCCGCAGATTGTCGAATTCATCCGGAACATGGAATTTGATTTGCCGTTCGCGACGGTCGCCCTGATCGCCACATCGGATTTCTTCCAAGCCTACTGGTATATCGTTCTGGGGACGCCGATCGCCCTTTGGTTTATCCTGATGGCCCTTCGGAAGGGGTCGGACAATCTCGCATTCCAGATCGACCGGATGCTGCTCAAGTCGCCGATTTTCGGGATATTGATCCGCAAGATCAACATCGCGCGGTTCTGTCAGACGTTCGGCGCGCTCTATGCCGCCGGTCTGCCGATTCTTGATTCGATTCGTGCGGCGACCAATACGGTGAACAACCGTGCGCTGAAAGAAGCCCTGGACAGCATCCAGAGCTTGATCAAGACCGGTAGCCCTTTGTCTGAAGCCTTTAATGGAAGTGGCGAATTCCCCTCTATGGTGATACGGATGCTGAAAGTCGGGGAAGACTCTGGTAATTTGACCGTCGTCCTCGATCAGGTCTCGGATTTCTATACCTCGGACGTGGACGAAGAGGTTCAAAAACTGATTGCAATGATAGAGCCTTCACTTACAGTGGTTCTTGGTGGTATGATTCTCTGGATCGCCATTGGGGTTTTCGGCCCGATTTATGGCAGTTTCGAAAAAATGGAATTCTAACGACAGGTCTTCTTCTATGTCGATTTTTGCGCCATCGCGATGTGTTTTGCTCCTGAGTGATGAGGGGCTGGATATCTATGATGTGGGCGCATCCCGTTCTGTCCTGTTGGAAAATATTCCATGGAGTACCGAAGATTTTTCCGATGCCGTTGCCGAAACGGTACGTAAGAAATGTCGCGGGAAACAGGTGCTGATCCTCAACGATATGGTTGAACAGCACTACCGCAAGGAACGCATCCCGAAGGTCAGTCCGTTTGACAAGGCGAATGTTTTAAAACGCCGTGTCGCTGCGGCGTTCCCGTCTTATCCGATCCGTTCGGCCATCAAAATGAAGGAGCGCGCGCCCACGCGCGATAACCAGCTTTCTTCGGAAATCTACCTTTTCGCCGCCGTCCCGTTTTCGGAGAATATTCGCAAGACGCTGGATGCGGTCAAGAAATGTTACGCCAGCATCGCGGGCTTTTGTTTGTTGCCTGTGGAATCTGCGGCGATGGTTCACGCGCTTTCGAAAAAACTTGTCCGCAATGGTGAAAAGCAGGCTGTCTGGACGCTGTTTGTGGGACAACATCAAAGCGGTGGCCTTCGCCAGATCGTCACCAAAAACGGCGAGCTTGCCCTAACCCGTATGACGCCGATTGTCGATACGGATATTGATCATGAGGTCTGGAGTTCCGAGGTCGCCGGCGAAATAAAAGGGACGATGAGTTATCTGTCCCGTTTTGGATTCGATCCGTCCGATGGTCTGGATGTGGTTGTCATCGCCAACAATTCTTTGGCGGACAATGTATCCTCGAAGATCGATTTTGAATGTAACTTAAGCGTTCTGACGTCCGTCGAGGCGGCCAATCTTCTTGGCCTGAAGATCGGACGGCAGGAAGAAGCACGCTACGCGGATCCTTTGCATGTTGCATGGTCGGGTAAGAAATCGACTTTTGCATTGCCCCTCAAGGCGATGCAGCTTGATACAATCTCCGGCCCCGCCAAGATGGCGGCAGCGGCATCGTTCGTATTGATGCTCGCCTGCGGTTATTTTGCGTGGCAGGCCTACAACGGTCTGTCGGGTTGGGTCAGTGCCAACGAAAATCTGGATCAGGCACAGCAGGAAAATGCGGCGACGAAAATTGAGCACCAGCAGGAAGTCGCCAAAAAAGAGGCGATGGGCGTTGACTTTCTGCTCATCGAAAATTCAACCAAGGTGTATGACAAGTTCGAACATGATGCGATGAAACCCTTGCGGGTTTTTGATGTCATCGGCCGCTCGTTGGGGGCCGATCTGCGACTCACATCCCTTGATGTTCGCCCTGTGCAGGAAACTCCGGTTGCTGCCGCACCTGGGGCTGTGGTTGATCCAAACGCGCCAACTCCCAACCGCCGCTATGAAATCGTACTGCGGATCGTCTTTCCCGCGGCTCTGGCTCCGGAAGTCGGCGTGGCGGAGGTGAATTCTTTGGAACAACGACTGAAACAAAACCTGCCCACGCATCAGGTTTCGATCATCAAACAGGTTGCTGATTTGAGCTACACCGGCAATTTCGTTGGTGAGGCGACCAGCCAGAAGGGCGATGATAAAGAAAAACAGGATTATGAAGCGCAAATCATGATCCGGGGGGAATTGATATGATTGATAAAATCGGCCCCAAACGCACCATGGTTATTTTGTCTCTGGTTGGCCTGATTGGTCTTCTTGCTGGGGCAAACTATCTCGTGTTTGTGCCAAAGGAACAGAAGACCCAGATGATGTTGGGTGGCGTTCGTTCCGAAACGGCGACAATGAAGGATGAAATTGAAAAGATGCGCGCGGATTACGTGACCGCGCAAAAACAAAAAGCCTTTTTCGATAGTATCAAACGCATGGGATTTTTTAACACGCAGGATCGCGTTCTGGCACGCCAGCGGTTTGATACCATGCAAAAGCTCTCGAAAATCATTACGGCCCGCTATGAAATAAAGGCGGCCAACATCATCACCGATGAATCGGCGGAAAAAACAGGCTTCGTGGTGATGGAATCGCCCGTCTCGCTGGATCTTTCTGCGGTCGATGATCTGGATGTGTACCGTTTTATCTATTACCTGAATTACGGTTTTCCTGGGCATGTCACCATTAACAGCCTTTCGATCAACCGCAGTGTTCCCGTAACGCCGGATTTGCTGAAGAGACTGGGGACAGGCTCTCCACCGCCGGTCATCACGGCGAAGATGGATCTGGACTGGCGGACCATGGCCCCGAAAGATAAAATCGCGCCGGATCTTGTTCTGTCTACCACACCGGGGAGCGCACAATGAAGAAGCGAGCATTGTTTTTACTTCCCTTACTTGCCTTGTCTGCGGTTGTTCTCTTGCCGGTCGCGCGGGCGCAAACGGAAAACGCGGCACCTGCCGCGGCAACGCCGGATAGTGCCATGCCCGAAGCCCCTCCGCCTGTTGCGGATGGCGCGGTCATGGCGTCGGTACCTGCGCAACAACTGGCGACGGAGGCTGCCACGCGGCCCGTCTCGCGGATTGAACAGGAAATCAACGATCAACTGGCCTATCTTCAACCGAACATCGATGTTGATTCCATGAAATCGCTTTTTTATACGGTCTGGGAACATGACCTGGTTCTGGATGCCCGCCGCGGTCTGACCACGCGTGCGCCGGGGGCCGATGATGGTGTTTCGCCCGAAGCCACGCGGGATATCGCGCTTGGCGGGATCGTTTATCATTCCGGCGAAGACTGGACGATCTGGTTGAACAACATCCGCGTGCAGCCCGATGCCATTCCGGCGGAGGTGTTGAATCTGAAGGTTTATAAAACATACGTGGATCTGGAATGGTTCGACAATTCCACCAATCAGGTTTTCCCGATCCGCCTGCGCGCGCACCAGCGTTTCAATCTGGACACGCGCATGTTCCTGCCGGGCTAAGAGATGGCCAACGCAATCGACATTGCCGGTGTTTGTGCGGGGTATGGCCGTGGGTCAGTTATTTCCGATATTTCCATTGATGTTCGTGCGGGGGAGACGTTCGGCCTGATCGGGCTCAACGGCGCGGGGAAAACAACCCTGATCAAAACATTGCTGGGTTTGAAAGAACCGCAAAAAGGGACTCTGCATGTGATGGGGCATAAAGCCGGGGGGGCGGAGGCGCAGAAACAGCTGGCCTTTTTGCCGGAACGGTTTGATCCTGCATGGTTTTTGAATGCCTATGAATTTATCGATTTTACGCTTTCGCTTTACGGGCGGAAGGTTTCGCGGGCCGATGTGGACGTTTTGGCGGAAAAGCTGGGTTTGAACAAGGCGTTCTTGCCCAAGCGCGCGCAAACCTATTCAAAGGGTATGCGGCAAAAGCTCGGATTGATGAGCACGTTTTTAACCGGCTGCCCGCTCTTGATTCTGGATGAGCCGATGAGCGGGCTTGATCCGCTCGCACGGGCCTTGGTGAAGGATCTGCTGCTGGAAGCGCGCGGGCAGGGGCGCGCGGCTTTTGTCTGTTCCCATATTCTTTCGGATATGGAGGAGTTATGTGACCGGATCGCCATTCTTCACGGCGGCAAAATCGTATTCACCGGAAAACCTGCCGATCTTCTGGCCCAAACGGGGCAGGCGCAGCTGGAGCGTGCCTTTTTGGCCCTGATTGGTGCCGGATCGCGGCAGGCGGCCTAAAGAATGATTTGCGGGATTCCCTTCGCGCCCGTTTTTTGATAGAATCATTTCGAAATTTCACGTTTCACCCCTTTCATTATCGTGCGCACCCATGAAAAAAATTGAAAAATATGTCTCCCTGACGGGAATCTCCCTTTTTGCTTTGTCGCTGGCAATGCTTGTGCCGGCGGCACCTTCCCATGCAGGGGCGGGCAACAATGAAGATACGGTCAGTGTCATCAGCGCGCCTGCACCTGCTCCAGCGGCAACCACGCCTGCACCAGCGGCGGATCCAGCATTCCCGCCGCAACCTGTCGGCGTTGCTCCGGCCGAGGCCGAAGTGCCTGCAACGGTTTCCGCGGCGCCTGCTGCCGCGCCATCTGCGCCGGAAACGACTGCGCCTGCTGCGCCTGCCGCGGCGTCAACCACGACCTCCCCGTCAACGGCAACGCTCACGCCTGTGCCACAGGCAGATAGCGGTGCGGTCAACGGCACGAACGTGATGGGTGATTCCGGCTTTGAACAAAAACATTCCGGCACATATTACGATTCCGAAGCCATCGTCCCCGACAGTGCGTTGGCAAAATCCGGTGCGACCGGGCCGCGCAAGGTGGACCCGGCCTATGAGCCGGGCCAAAAATTTGTGGTTGTCGAACCGGGGGCAAAGGCAACGTCTTTTGAGGCGCAGTATGTCGCCGCCACGCGTGCGCTGAAACTGGGCCGCTATGCGGCGGCGATGGAAATGTTTGAAAAACTGTATAAGCGTGATCACCGCGACCCCCGCGTTCTGATGGGGCTGGCGGTTGCGCAGCAAGGGGCGGGGTTCAATGAATCCGCCGCAAGAAGCTATGAGGATGTTCTGAAACTGCAACCGAACAATGCGGATGCCATCGTCAATCTGATGGGCATCATGAAGGATCAATATCCTTCGGTAACTTTGCGGAAATTGACCGAACTTCGGGATAAATATCCGACCAATCCGGGTATTCCCGCGCAGATGGGGCTTGTGAACGCCGAACTGAAAAATTACGACGATGCCATCCGGTATTTCGAAGTGGCGGCCAGTATGGACCCGCGCAACGCCAGCCATATCTTCAACATGGCCATTGCCGAAGACAAAAAGGGCGATGTGACCGGCGCGATCAAATCTTATGAACGTGCGCTCCAGCTTGATGCCATGTACGGCGATGTTGCCTCTGCGCTCCCGCGCAAGGATATATATGACAGGTTGGTCGTCTTGCGCCGCAAGGTATAATTTCCGCCACTCTGGGGACGGCGTATGACGGATATAGCCATTTCGATTGCCGTTGTCTTTTTGGGATTGTGTCTGGGAAGTTTTGCGACCGCACTGGTTTACCGTATTCCGCGCGATATTCCCTGGGTTTATGATTCGGCAAAATCCTCTAAAAACAAGGCCGCAAGGTCTGCCTGCCCATCGTGCGGACACACGCTTGGCGTTTTCGATCTTGTGCCGATCTTTTCATGGCTGCTGTTAAGAGGGCGATGCCGCTATTGCAAAAATCCGGTGTCTGGTTTGTATCCGTTGGTGGAAACCATGACAATGTTGGCCGTGTTGGGGTTGTTCTGGGTTTGGGGGCTGCACCCTGAATCGGTTGTCCTGTTTGTCGCCGTGCCGTTTTTGGTGGCGGCCCTCGTGATCGACTGGGAATACATGATTTTGCCAGATGTGTTGAATGTCATCCTGGGGATATTGGGTTTTGCCTATGTCTTGTGCCTGTGGCGGTCGGCGCGTTGGGATGCGGCGGTGCCAATCGACCATACATTGGCGGCAGCGGTGTTGGTCGGGCTCTTTGTTGCGGCGGCTTTCATTGTGTCGTGGATCAAAAAACAACCCGCCTTGGGATGGGGAGATATAAAATTTTTAGGACCGGCAGGGCTGTTTTTGGGGTTTTCCGCTCTCCCGTCCTTTATGGTGATTGGCGGATTGTGTGCGCTTTTGACCGCTTTTTTAAGAACGGGCGCGGAACAGGGGCGTTTTCCCTTTGGTCCCGCCCTGATAATTTCGCTCTACATTCACTTATTTTTAACCGGATTAGGGTTTGATTATACATGGTGATCTATTGACCCGGCGGGGGCAGTGCATCAAACTGAAGGGGTCGGCGTTTTCTGCCGTTTATTCATGGTATCCGTTTTTCATTTTTCGTTTTCATCCAGTGAGGGAGACACGTCGTGGACCTAACCCAGCTTCTGGCCTTTGCCATGCAAAACAAGGCATCCGACCTTCACCTGAGCCCCGGAAATTTGCCGATCATCCGCGTGCATGGAAGTCTTCGACGCATCAAAACGGAATCCGAACTCACCTCTGACATGATCCGTTCCATGCTGTATTCGGTGATGACCGAACAACAGCGCGCCGACTACGAAAAGGATATGGAGATCGACCTTGCCATTTCCTTTGGTGAAAAGGCGCGTTTCCGTGTGAACGCCTTTACCACGCGGAACGGTTCCGCCGCCGTGTTCCGTACCATTCCGACCGAAGTGCCGACCATTCAGGAACTTGATCTTCCGCCCGTCATGCGGCGTTTCGCCGAACTGGAAAAGGGGATCATCCTCGTCACCGGGGCGACGGGTTCGGGTAAATCGACGACGCTGGCATCCCTGATCAACCACATCAACATCAACATGGACAAGCACATCATCACGATCGAAGACCCGGTCGAGTTTTTCCATCATTCCAAAAAATCGCTGATCAACCACCGCGAAATCGGGCGTGATACCGTGTCATTTGCACGGGCTTTGAAATCCTGCCTGCGTGAAGATCCGGACGTGATCCTGGTGGGGGAGATGCGGGACTATGAAACCATGTCGCTCGCCCTCACGGCGGCTGAAACGGGTCACCTTGTTCTGGCAACCTTGCACGCCTCCACGGCCGCAAAGGCCGTTGACCGTATCATCGACGTGTTCCCGACCGGGGACAAACCGATGGCGCGGACGATGCTGGCCGGATCGTTGCAGGGCGTCGTGGCCCAGACGCTCTTGCCCAAAGCTGAAGGCGGGCGGGTTGCAGCCTTTGAAATTCTGGTGGGGACAAACGCCGTGCGCAACCTGATCCGCGAAAATCAGGTGCCGCAGATTTACTCCATGATCCAGACGGGCTCCCGCTACGGGATGGTCACGATGGAAGAATACGTTCAAAACCTTCTTACCGAAGGCGTTATCGACCGCGAAGCAGCCCGCGAAGCGTTGCTACAGGTCACCGAAGAGGTGGACAGCGAACGCGATGGCGGCGAATACGCTTCGGCCGCGCTGGGTGGCGGGAAGATAGATGGCGGTGTATCACCCTCGGCGCATCATGAGCCATCGTCTTCGCGGAGTGGAGGTTCATCGAAGGGGTCGTCTTCCACATCGTCTGACGGGGGGTATTCCTTTTGAGTGTAACCTACGCTTTCGAATGTCTGACCCAGATGAACGAACACGGGGCATCGGACCTGTATTTGACGATCGGCTTTCCGCCGACGCTGCGCATTGAAAACCATCTGAAAAAAATCAATGACCGGCCGCTGGACGAAGAAGCCATCAATGAAATTCTGACCAGTCTTTTGACCGCGCGGCAGTTGCGGGATTTCGAAACCAAGATGGAATTGAACACCGCGCTGGATATGGGCGAACACGGGCGTTACCGCGTCAACGTCTTTAAACAACGCCAGATTCCAGGGTTGGTGATCCGCCGGATCATTTCAAAAATTCCCTCGATGGAAGAATTGAAGCTGCCCAAGGTTCTGGCAACGCTCGCCATGGAACAACGCGGGCTGGTACTTGTCACGGGGATGACGGGGAGCGGCAAATCAACCACGCTAGCCTCTATGCTGAATTACCGGAACGAACGTCAAGAAGGCCACATCCTGACCATCGAAGACCCGATCGAATATTATCACGAACACAAAAAATCCGTCGTTACGCAACGTGAAGTGGGCGTAGACACGGAAAGCTATAACATCGCGCTGAAAAACTCCTTGCGGCAACGCCCTGATGCTATCCTGATCGGGGAGATCCGCGACCAGACGGTGATGGAACAGGCTTTGACCATCGCCGAAACCGGGCATTTGTGCCTGGCCACGCTGCACACCAACAACGCCTATCAGGCGATCGAGCGGATCGTGAACTTCTTCCCCGAAGAATTCCATGCGCAGACGCGCCTTAATCTTTCGATGAACTTAAAGGCCATCGTTTCCCAACGCCTGATCCCTTCGATGAAAGGCGGGCTTGTTCCCGCGCTGGAAATTCTGGTGAACCAGGCTCTGGTGCGCGAACAAATCCAGAAGGGGGATTATGAAAAAATTCCCGAGGTGATGGAGCAAAACAACGGGATAGGGATGTGTACCTTCGACCAATCGCTTCTGGCCCTGTACGCGCAAGGCCATATCACCGAGGAAACGGCGGTTAGCCAGTCTGATAAATCTTCCGACATGGCCGTTAAGATACGTCAGTTCAAGTTGGGCAAGGGCGGCAGCTTCAACGACATGGTTGATACATCGAACCTTAAGATGTCAGACGCCTATTAATTATATTAATTAACTTTTTTACGGCTTTTCTTGGCATAAGTATTGTTCTTGCGCCGCAAGGCAATCCATAGCAAAATTCTATGACTGATTCTTTTTTCCTTCCTTTCGATCAAATCACGGATATGACCATGCTACAGCCAGGAATGACCCGCGTATTTTCCGCAAAGCCTTTCGGTATTTTTTTACTCGGTGCGGCTCTGCTGTTGCCCTTGAGCGGATGCGATCTTGCCAAAAACGAACTGAAGGTAGATCGCAGCAGCGATATGGAGGTGCAGGATTACCGTGATGCTCTGGCACAAAGATTGCCGGATACCAAAGACAAAAAGATGGATGAGGCCGCGATTCCGGAGATGAAGCCGTACATGGCGACGCCGGCTGACAAATTGAAACCCATGCCGCTGGTTTCCGTTTCCGTGAACCAGACGGTGCCGTTGAAAGATGTTCTGTACGAGGCCGCCAAACAGGCTGGCTACGACATTGAACTCGATCCGCGGATCAAGGGCAGTATTATTTTCAGCGCACGGAACAAACCGTTTGATGAAGTGATTGAACGGATCGCTGACAGCGCGGGCCTGCGTTATAAATTCAGCGAAGACAGCGTGAAGGTGGAACTGGATACGCCCTACCACGAAATCTATAAAATTAGTTATCTCAGCTATATTCGTACCAACACCAGCTCGATCACGAACGATGTAGCCGTCGTTTCGGGGCAGGGCACGGATACGGGCTCCAAATTTAAAGCGGAATCCAAAAGCGAGGCAGATTTCTGGGGTGAGCTGGATTCAAATATGACCCAGATTTTGGGCGTAAACCGCGATGCCGGAACGCTCCGGACGACGAAAGATCCCAAAATCACGGCGACCACCAGCAACCCTGCACCGGTGGAACCTGTCCTGCTTCAATCCGATGGCGAAATGAATGCGCAGGGCGGCACAAATCCGGATGGAACGCCGGCTCCGGCACAGACGGTTCAGGTGGCTGCACCGGATGCCGTTTTAAAGGTTGAACCGCTGCCGTTGGAAGAAGATGAAACCAACAACAATACTTCCGGGGCTGATCCGTTTGCGCCGCGTTATTCCGTCAACAAACAGGCGGGGATCGTTTCCGTTTTTGCGACCGAACGCCAGCAAAAACAGATCGCCAGCTATCTGGATGAATTGCGTAGTACAACCACATCGCAGGTATTGATTGAAGCCAAAGTTTTGGAAGTCAGTTTGACGGATGAATTCGCCGCCGGTATCGACTGGAGTGCGGTTGATCTTTTCAACGGTCACCTGACGTTTGGTGTCAACAGCTCCTCGCCCACGGCCCCAGCTCCGGCGTTTGATCCGGTCTCTGATCCGTCCACATCGTTCCTGGCCTCTTATGTCAGCGGTGATTTGACGGCGGCGGTACAGGCGTTGCAACGCTTCGGCACGGTACGTGCCCTTGCTTCGCCGCGTCTGACGGTTTTGAACAACCAATCGGCCGTGTTGAACGTCGCCAAAAATCAGGTTTACTTCGAACTGGACGTAAACTCCTCGCAAACGGACTCCGGAACCACGGTTGATGTTGACTCCAACATCCGGAACGTGCCGGAAGGGGTTTTGATCAACGTGCAGCCTTCGATCGATCTGGATGGCAGAACGGTTGCCATGGCCGTGCGTCCGACCGTGACGCGCATCACTGAATACGTGAACGACCCCGGTGTGGCGTTTGCCGTGGCGGATGCGGGTCTTCCTGCGAATGCTATTTCATCACCCGTGCCGGTGGTGAACGTTCAGGAATTCGACTCCGTGATCCAGATGAACAGCGGACAACCGATCGTCATGGGTGGGTTGATTCAGGACCGTGCATCCGGACAACAAAATGCGGTTCCGGTTCTGGGTGAAGTTCCTTTGCTCGGCGGCTTGTTCCGTAATCAAAGCGATAAGGTTGAAAAAACCGAGTTGGTTGTTTTGATGAAGGCGACCATTCTGGACGGCAACAACGGCTCTGTCCACCCGACGGACAAAGACCTCTACCGGACGTTCTCGCAAGACCGTCGCCCGTTCGATCTTTAATCGTCTGTCCGATACCAAAAAGGTAATTCTATGATCTGGCCCCTTTTTCGCTACATCCTTATGGCGGCGGCAAGGGACCGGTTCTTTTTTTCGGTCGCGGGTATCCTCGTTATCGTCATTGCCTTGTCGGTGTTTTTCGGAAGCAGCGTCCTGAATGAACAAGATCAATTCGCGCGCAGCTTCGCGGCTTTCGGTTTCCGGATGTTTGGCGTTGTTGCTCTGGTTTTGTTTGTCGTCAGCTTTATCCGGCGGTGCTTTGAAGGCCGGGACATCGAATATCTTTTATCCCGCCCCATCGGGCGTGTGCCCTTCATCGTCACACACGCGCTCGCTTTTACCTGTCTTGCACTGCTGGCCGCGTTGTTGCTTGGTGGTGCCACGGTTGCGCTGGAAACGGGAAGCTGGCATGACGGCATCTTTTTATGGTGGGCCAGTATCGGCACTGAATTCATCATCATGGCCAATGTTGCCATGTTCTTTGCTTTTGTGATGAACAGCAGCATGGCTTGTATCATGGTGGTCTTTTTGTTTTATCTACTGTCCCGTTTGATGGGGGACATTCTGGGTATTCTGCACCGTGGTGCGTTGGATGGGGTGCTCGGCTTCCTTTCTAAAATCATGGAGGTCATTTCCGTGTTTGTCCCGCGGCTTGACCTGATGGGGCAAACGAAATGGATTCTCTATGGCGCGCCCACGGATATTTCCTTTGTTTTCCTGATCGGGCAGGCGGCGGTATTTGTCGCCGTGGTTGTTTGTGCAACCACGCTTGATATGTACAAACGGCAATTCTGATGGCGGCCATGCGGATTCAGGCAGCGGGGCTGAAAGCGGTTTTTGTCCTCGCGCTGGTTTTGAATGTTTTTTTCTGGTCGCAGTCGAGGAAAATTCTAAGCGGTTGGGACAATATTCCGGCGGCTCCGTCGGAAGCGGCGGCAGGCTTTGCCGGTCTCGGCGACCGCGAAATCGCGTACCGGTTGTTCGGTTATTTTCTTCAGAATGCCGGCAACGTCGGCGGCAACTTTGAATCTTTGCGTGCCTATGATTATGCGGCGTTGGAAAAATGGTTCTTTTTAAGCCAGTCACTGGATGACCGTGCGAATTACGTGCCCTTCATGGCCGCCTACTATTTCGGCGGGATCGATGATCCGGACAATCTGTCCAACCAGAATGAAAAACTCGATCACGTCATCAACTATCTGGCCAGTGAGGGGCAGAAACCCTATCCGCAAAAATGGCGGTGGCTGGCGCAGGCGGTCTATCTGGCCCGTTATAAACAAGAAGACCTGCCAAAGGCATTGAAACTGGCCAATATTCTGGCGGCCCTGCCAACCGATACGGCCCCGTGGGCGCGGCAAATGCCGGCCTTTGTCCAGTTGAAAATGGGCAACAAGCAGGCGGCGTACGAGGTAATGGTGCGGATGCTGGCCTCCGAACATGACAAATTACCGGCGATTGAGGTCAATGAAATGAAACATTTCATATGCGTCAGGACATTAAGTGCGCAGGACGCCGCTAAAAACCCTCTTTGCCAGACGGCGCCTTGATCCTGTATAAAGGCCTATGCTCTCGAACGTGCAATTTACGATACCGGAAATCCTTTCCCTTTTGGGATTGGCGCAATGCTTGTATGTGCTGGTTTACATGCTGTTCCGTTCCGGTCACATGGTCAACGCGATCATTCCCTTGCTGTATTTCACCTTTATGGGTATGGCGTTTTTTCTGGATGCGGCGGATTCACGCTGGTCGCCGGAGTTTGACCGTTATGAACAATATCAATGGCTGTTCTGGTTTGCAGGCATTCCGGCGGGGGCTTTGCTGATCTTCCAGATTGCCAACATCGCCGAACGCCCCAAACCAAAATATTTTTTCCTGTTGCTTTTGATCCCGATCACCTTCCTGCCGGGATACGCGATGAACGACATCAACATGCTGTATGTCAGCGGCCTTGTTATCGGGGCGCTCAGCCTTCTGGCCGTATGGCTGCGGCGGGATTTGCTGGACGGGCTGCACGGACAGGCGAAATTCGGGGAGGAGCGTTTCTGGCTCATTCTGGCCCTGATTACGCTGATGACAGCGTTTCTGGGGTTCAGTCTTGCCTTTATGTCCGAAGGACTGGGGCGCGGGGAATGGGGGCTTGTGCGCACCATTCTGGGCATCGCTTTCGTTTATATCGCGGCGACCAGCCTGTTTCGTATCTATCCGCAGGCATTCCGTCTCCAGACGACGGCAACTCGGACAGACGGGGACGGGCTTTTGCTGGACCGCTTGCGGGGCCTTCTGGAGCGGGAAAAGGTCTATCAGGAGCCCAGCTACGGCCGGGCGGAGCTGGCCCGCGAACTGGGGCTGGGGGAGGCCGCCCTGTCCAGGCTGGTCAACCAGAGGTACGGGAAGACGATTC
>CAYRDI010000002.1:29584-86403 GCA_964423095.1 uncultured Micavibrio sp. | reverse complement strand
ATTGTATACAGCCAGATTACCGCCGCCATGTCGTTCTGATTTCCTTTAAATATCGCGGGGGGTTTTCCTGTAAAGCCTATTGCCCGTCCATGGACGCTGTCGTAAAAGATTGTTCTGGTTTGATTGTCCGGAAGGATTTTTTTTGACGCCTGTTTTCCCGATTTTGGCATTCGTGGTCACGGCCCTTCTTTTATGGGGGGGGCGGGGGATGGCTTTGCGTCTTGGGTATGCGGACAAGCCCGGTGGCCGCAAACGCCATGAACAACCTGTACCGCCGATCGGCGGCCTTGCCGTTTTGCCCGTCTTTATGGGTCTATCCTATTACGGTGGCTTTCAGGATCTTTTGCCATGGCCGTTATTCGCCGGGCTTGCCTTCCTTCTGGTGATGGGGGCCGTTGATGATGCACGGCCCATCAATTCCGCTTTGAAATTCGCGTTGATGGTTTGGGTTGCCTGCTTCGTCGTTATCTTCGGGCAGGGGCAAATCACCCATGTCGGTAACCTGTTTGGATTCGGGATGGTGGAACTGGGGGTTTTTTCCCTGCCGTTCAGTATCATGTGTCTGGTGCTGTTTATGAACGCGCTGAACATGATTGATGGCGTGGATGGTCTTGCCGGCGGGTTTTGCGCCCTGATGACCTTTTGGATGATGGTGGTGTGTTATGCTGCGGGGCAATGGGTGCCATTCTGGGCGTTGATGGTTTTGCTCTGCAGTCTCGTGGCGTTTCTGCTGTTCAACTTGCGTTCGCCCTTTTTGCGCTCGGCCAAAGTCTTTTTGGGGGATTCGGGCGCGTTGTGCATGGGGATGTTGCTTGGCTGGTTTTCGATCAAGCTGACGCAAGGGATCCATGCGCCGCTGGAACCTGCAACTGTCATATGGATCATCGCGATCCCGGTGATGGATGCTTTTGCACTGTTTCTTGCGCGGTCCATCCGCGGCCTGCATCCCTTTAATGCCGACCGGCGGCATTTGCACCACCGCCTGATGGATGCGGGAATTTCGCCAGCGCGGACCACGGCGATGCTGTTGGGCGGGATTGCATTTTTTGCGCTGGTCGGCTTTGTGGCGCAGGCCAAAGATATACCCCCCGCTATCCTGTTCTATCTGTGGATGGCCATTTTTATCGGGCATACGGCGGTCTTGATGAATGCCCGTGCCTATAGTGCCGTTGCAGATTTTTTCAAAAGATTCGCGGATCGAAAACCCTGTGCATAAATCTGTGGGTTTCCATGGGATTTGCTTGACGCAAAGGCCACGGATTCTACCATGGCGGAATATGGTTTTTTAGGAATCTGCCCGAAAAAATGCGCCCATCCATACTTCATTCCCTGCTCCTTGCGTCCATGTCCGCACTTGCACTTTCTGCGTGCGGCGGGCCGTCATCCGGCACGGGCCAGGCGAAGACCGAGGCTCCCATGCCGCCGGTGACCAATATTGATACGGAACTGGCCGCGAAAACGACGTCTTCGACAAAGCCTCTTCCGCTGGATGATAGCGATACGCTGACTCCCGTGATGCCGATGGCGGCACCCACGGCTTCGGATGCGGTACAGGCGGTGGGCACTGGTGATCCTGTCTCAGCCTCGCTGGAGGCGCGGGTGGCAAGGCTTGAACAATCCGTGGGCACGTTGCGTTCGGATTATGACCGGATCATGCCGGCCTTTGCGAGCCTGAACACCACGAACGAACGGATCCAGACGTTGCTGGATGAAATGGAAGCGGAAGGAAAAATTCCTCCCGTGGTCGCGGCTGCCCGTCCTGTGCCCAAAGTTTCCGCCCCCAAAGCGGCGATGAAGGTGGAACCGTCCGAAGAAGATCAGGCCATGATGGCCGATGAAGCAGTGATGTCTGCGCCTGAAAAGGTTGCTCCCGCGGCCGCAGCTGCCGATGTACCGCCGTCTTCGGGCCAGTCCAGTTCTGTCACCGCTTTACGGATTGGCGAACACCCTGATAAAACACGCCTTGTGCTCGACATGGATGCAAAGGCAAAGCCGAGCTTTAAATACGATGTCGATCATGACGAAAAACTTTTGTTGATCGATCTGCCCGCATCCGCATGGGCGGGTAAAACGACGGGTCGTCCGAATTCCCCGTTGGTGTCCGGCTGGGATGTGCAAAAGGGGCCATCGGGCGGAACGACACTGGCCATTCAGTTGAAAAAAGATGCGCGCGTGCTGTCTAGCGAATTCCTCAAAGCCGGGAACGGCGAAGGGGCGCGTCTGGTGCTGGATATCGCTTCCGGCGGTTGATTTTTCCTGTTAAAAGAATGGGGTGGCTTTTAACGAAGGGTTTTAATGCCCTTTGCGTATAACCTTTTGTTGATCCGATAAACCAACCAAAAAGGACGAAAAACATGAAAAAACTTCTGATGTTGACTGGTGCTCTTCTGGCCCTTCAGGCAATTCCCGCGATGGCGCAGGATGAAGGCGCCCCCCCACCGCCCGCCGGCGAAAAGATGATGCACAAAGGTGAAAACCGCGGCGAAAAAATGTTCGAGCAAAAGGATACGAACAAGGACGGCGTTATTTCCGAATCCGAATTCATGGATGGCGCGAAAAAGCGGTTTTCCGAAGTCGATGGTGACCATGACGGAAAAATCACCAAGGACGAAGCCAAGACGCACCATGAAAGCATGAGAGCGAAATGGAAAGAAAAGCGCGAGGCGTTTAAAAAGGCAAAAGAAGCGGGCGATGCCCCGGTTGAAAAACCTGCCGAATAATCGGGTATAAAGGACACCCTTCATGAAAGGGCCGATGGCTTCCATCGACGATACAGACGAAAGCCTGATGCGCATGATCCGGAAAGGGAGCCATCAGGCTTTTGCCGTTCTTGTAAGACGGCATACGGATCGTTTTTTTGCATCGGCCTTTCGCATGACGGGAAATGCCGGAGAGGCGGAGGATATGGTTCAGGAAGCGTTTTTGAAAATCTGGCAAAAACCGGATCTTTGGAAAGACGATCGCGGCGCGAAATTTACGACGTGGTTCTATCGCATTCTTGCCAACCAGAATGTCGACCGCTTGCGTAAGAGCGGAAAAACCAATTCGTTTGAATCGGTGTTGTCTTTTTTTCAGGATACGCGTGAAAATCCGGAACAGGCGACCGCGTCACATGAAGAACAGCAAGAAGTGGAGCGCGCGCTGGATTCCCTGCCCGAACGACAAAAAACCGCGCTGACCCTGTGCTTTTACGAAGGGATGAGCAACGCCGATGCCGCCGATGCCATGGGCGTTAAGGTCAAGGCGTTGGAATCCTTGCTGATGCGGGCGAAGGCCGGCATCAAAGATTACATGAACCGCAACAAAGCCCCGCTGGAAAAGGGAGGATTGTATGGAACACGATAAAAATATAGACGCATTCTTGATGAAGCGCGCCGCGCCGCCTGCGGCGGATTCGCACCTTGCCGAACGGATTATCCATGCGGCTTTGGCGTCTATTCCCCAACGGATGCGCCCTCAATCGCTTTGGGCGGATTTTATCTCCATGTTTGCGATCCCTCATCCGGCAATGCTGGCTGTAGCAGGAATTATTCTCGGCCTTCTGGTCGGGCTGGATACGGGCGATGGTTTGTTTTCGTTGCAACAGGACTGGGCATCGTTCCTTGATGTGAATGAAGGAGGTTGGTTATGAACCCGCGGATGAAATTGATTTTTACGGTTTCGTTGCTGTTGAACATCGTATTCGCCGGAACGGCGGCCGGAATGTTCTATCGCTTCGCACAAGAACGGATCGATATTCCGGGCGATATGACGCCGGAAGCGCGGAGCTTTATGGCGCGTACCTTCCAGCAGGGCCGGGAACAAATCCGCCCGATGATCGACAAGGTCAAAAAAGAACGCAAAGAGGTAGAGAATGTGATCAAGGCAGAGCCGTTCGACATCAAGGCGTATGAAAAAACCACCGGGGCTTTGCTGGATACCCGTAACGATATATCGCGCAAGCGGGCGGAGATTATGGGGGAGGCTCTGGCTGACCTGCCGCAAAAGGACCGTGAGAAATTCGCCCGTAAAATTATCGACGGGCTGGAAGGGCGTCGCCCGCACGGCGGCGGTTATCATCATAAAATGATGATGGAAAAATACGGTAAAGGCGGGAATATGAAGGTCGGGGAGCCCCCGTCCAAAGGGGATTAGTCCTTTCCAAACCGGCTTTTTGCTTTTCCAAACCGTTATCCCGTACAATAAAACTATGGGGCTTAGAACATTCGATCCGACACATGGTTATGATACGGGCGCGCGCGAAGAAATGGTCGCGCGCATTCAGGACATCAAGGCATCTTCTGTTGCTGGTAAACAGCGCTTGGTCGTGCGTGAGCGCGGAACAAGTTTTACACATGCCGTGATCGATATCGATATGAAACACGCCAAGGAATTAAAGGAAAACGAAACCTATTCGTTTCAGGTGACAGAACGGGATGACAGCCGCAATCCCGGATTTCAGCGTAAAAAGTCCGCGACCTTTAAAGCCTATGATTGCGAAGACAAACCGGAAGAATTTTCCGCCTCTGCCCACGCCAAAAAGATGATGAGCCGCTTCAAGGGCTCACGGTAAATTCTGGTTTTAGAAAACGTCCGTATCGCGTTCCATTTTCTGGAACTGTTCGTGTCGCATGCGCAGCGCGGCGGCTTTGTGCTCTGTCAGGGAGCCATGGCATCGCGGGCAGGACACGCCCTCTTCATAATGTTCATGTTCACGATCGCCGGGTTTTAACGGAAAACGGCAGCCATAGCAGATGTCATGAATGCCTTCGGTCAATCCGTGTCCTACGGCCACACGGCGGTCGAACACGAAACATTCCCCGTCCCATTGCGATTGATCGGCGGGGACTGTTTCAAGGTACTTTAAAATACCGCCTTTGAGGTGGTATACCTCTTCGAACCCGTGGGCGAGCATATAGGCCGAAGCCTTTTCACAGCGAATACCGCCGGTGCAAAACATCGCGATTTTCTTATTCTTTGCGGGATCCATTTTTTCGGCCACAAAATCTTTGAAATCGGTGAATTTTTGAATGTCGGGATCGATCGCTCCCTTAAAAATCCCTACGGCGGTTTCGTAATCGTTGCGCGTGTCGATCAATGTGACATCGGGGTCGGCGATCAATGCGTTCCAGTCTTCGGGTTCCACATATTGTCCCACACGCAGGTTCGGGTTGGCTTCGGGGGCCGCCATCGTGATGATTTCTTTTTTCACGCGTACCTTCATGCGCAGGAAAGGCTTGCCGGTGGATGTGGAATATTTCAGCTCACCCGATTTAATGCCCGTATGGGCATCCAGAACCGCGATGATGTTATCGAGTTTTTCACCGATGCCGGCGATGGTGCCGTTTACACCCTCGGGCGCGATCAGGATGGTGCCGCAGATATCATTTTCCGCGCAGGCATCCTTCAGGGCAGCCTGCAATTTCGGCAGGTCGGCCAGTTCCACAAAGCGGTAGAGGGCGGCAACGGTCCACATGGGGGTTTCTATAGGGTGAAGAGGCAAAAATAGCAAGAATTCCGTCACTCTGGGTGATTATTATTTGACGTAATTTTGTGAGAAGGCTAGAAAGAACCCATAGGTAGGGTTGCTATGTTCAAAAAAGAAGAAATTAAAGCCCGCGTTCGTGAACGGCGTGAGCAGGCCATGCAAAATGGCGGTTTGGCGATCGAGGCAGAACTTAATCTTGCCTTGATAATTCTTAGTTGTTCTCTTTTTGATGAAAAGCTCAGATCGGGTGAAGACTATTCCGCGCATCCTTTAACCGTTGCGACGTCTTATACACGTTCCAAAAACAAGAAGATCATCGGTATCCTGCACGATGTTATCGAGGATAGCGACTGGGAAGTGCAGGATTTAATCGATGTTGGATTTTCCGACAGGATTGTAAAAGGCGTTGATGGTGTAACAAAGCGTTCCGGTGAAAAATATTTTGATTTCATTGTCCGGTGCAGTCTTTCCGGTGAAGATGCCATTGATGTTAAAATCAATGACATCCATCACAATTCTGATTTAACGCGTTACCGTCATATCGATGATCCGGAAAAAACCCGTTTGAAGCAGGATGCGTATAATATTTCCTACCATTATCTGATCGATTTAAAAAAATTCAGGCCGGATGGTATCAGTCACTATAACGAACCGGGTACGCCGATTATTGATTACATCCGTTCGCGTAATGAATTTTCACGGAATCCGGTCTATGTGAACAGGCTACTGGATGAGTTTTCGTCTTCCGATAAAAGGCTTTCAATTCCGTCCCTGCCGTTTGATCCACAACCTCCTGCTTTGCTCTAAACCAGCTTTTCAACCGCTTTGATCACCAGCGTGATGTCGGATTCCCGCACGCCGCTCTTTTTCCAGGCGACGCCGATGGAGCGTGCAGGCGCAGGGCCCGAAAACGGGCGCAAGGTTAGGTCACGCGGCAACATGGGGTTGTCTTTGACGCTCATTTCGGGGAGCAGTGTGACCCCGTACCCTTGATGCACCATCTGGATCAGGGTGGAAAGGCTGGCGGCACTCAAGGTTTTTTGTTCCTTGAAATTGCGCAGGCGGCAGGCGGCCAGCGCATGATCGCGCAAACAATGGCCGTCTTCGAGGAGCAGGAGTTTTTCGGTTTCCAGGTCCTTGAGCGTCACCGTCTTTTTCTCCGTATAGGTTTTTGGCGGGGCGGCGAGCATGAATTTTTCATCGAACAGGATTTTTTCTTTGAGGCCCCCCGTATCATAAGGGAAGGCCATGACGGCAAAATCCAGCGATCCATCATGGATTTTTTCCACGAGGGGCGCGGAACGGATTTCATGGATTTGCAGATCCAGCTTTGGCAATCCCTTTTGTAGCGGTTTTAATATGCGGGGCAGGAAATAGGGGGCGATGGTAGGGATGATTCCCATCCGCAACGGCCATGATAAAGGTTCCGTTTGCATTTTGGCGTGATAGGTCATGGCCAGCGCATCGGCGATGATTTTGCGCGATTCTCTCAACACGGTCTCGCCAAGGGGGGTAAATTTGATGATTCGCCGCTGCGTGCGGTCGATCAGCGCGCCTTGTAAAATCTTTTCCATGTCGGCGATTCCGCCGCTCAGCGTGCTTTGTGTGACATGGCATTCGGACGCGGCTTTTTGAAAGCCGCCATGATCGGACAAGGCCAGCAAATATTGCATTTGGCGTAAGGTCGGAAGCGTTTGCATAAATCGGAATTACCATTTTTATAGATAAATTACAATCGGTTTTTCCGATATAAAAAAACGGGATTCCCCATTGGATTTTACCCCTTTGCGCCTATATGGTCGTACCCGTAACAACCCACCCATTTGAAAGGATTTATCCATGCTCGGTATTGGCGACAAACTCCCCGAATTTTCCATCACAGGCGTAAAGCCCGGCTTCATGGCCCATGAAGAAAACGGCAAAAGCGCGTTTGAAACGATTACGCAGGATTCTTTTGATGGAAAATGGAAGGTCTTCTTTTTCTACCCGAAAGATTTCACGTTTGTCTGCCCGACGGAAATCGTTGAATTTGCAAAACTGAATGATGAGTTTAAAGACCGTGACTGCATCGTTCTCGGCGGTTCCACGGACAATGAATTCTGCAAACTGGCCTGGCGCCGCGAACACAAAGACCTGAACAAGTTGAACCAGTGGAGCTTCGCAGACACGAACGGATCGCTCGTTGATGGTTTGGGCATCCGTGATAAAGTCAACGGCGTTGCCTATCGCGCCACTTTTATCGTCGATCCGCACAACGTGATCCAGCAAGTCACGGTGAACAACCTGAATGTTGGCCGTAATCCCAAAGAGATCCTGCGCGTTCTCGATGGTCTGCAATCGGATGAACTGTGCGCTTGCAACCGTCCGGTTGGTGGCGAGACGATCAATGCCGCCGCAGAGGCCGCAAAACTGAAAGTTGCCGCCTAATTACAAGAAGGGGTGCTTCCTGACCGGGAAGCTCTCCCCACTTACCCAAAAGAGGAGATTTTCATGTCATTAGAGAATATTAAAAACGCCATTCCCGATTACGCCAAGGATATCAAACTGAACGTATCGGCCATCGCGAATGAAGAAACACTGTCAGCGCAACAATTCTGGGGAACCGTTATGGCGTGTGCCATGGCGGGCGGCAATGCCTTTGTCATTCGTGAAGCTGTTGAAGAGGCTGCAACACACCTGTCGGCCGAAGCGATGAACGGTGCAAAGGCAGCGGCCAGCATCATGGCCATGAACAATGTCTATTACAAATTCGTGGGAATGAGCGCAAACCCCGAATACAAAACCATGCCGGCGAAGTTACGCATGAATGTGATCGGCAACCCCGGCGTGGACAAGGGTGATTTCGAATTGTGGTCGCTCGCGGTTTCCGCGATCAATGGCTGTAAATATTGCGTCGATGCCCACGAAGCACAGTTGAAGGCCCATGAGATGGGCGCCGCGCAAATCCAGACGGCGGTGCGCATTGCTTCCGTAATGGCCGCAGCGAGTGCCGTTCTAAACGCCCAAGAAGCGATGGGCGGCAATATGACAGCTATGGCGCAGGCGGCGTAATACTCTTTATACGAATTGCAAAAGCCGCCCTCATCGGCGGCTTTTTTATTTTGGTTGTTTTTGTTCCCATTCGTGAACAATGGCAAGGGATGCCGTCTCCCATGAATGTTTGTGGTGAAGTTCCATGGGGCGAAGCATAGACTGGTTGATTTCCGTGATGTCGTATCTTCCGGCATAATAGGCAAGGTCAAGACGGTTCATAGAGCAAGCGTAGAATATTTGCCCCATTCCACTCCAATTGGCAGCGGCAAAGCACATCAGACAGGGCTGAACGGAAGAGTATAATGCGGCACCGGCAAGGTCTGTCGTTTCAAGTGTTCTGCATGCGGTACGTAGGGCGGCAAGGTCGCTATGGCCGGTTGGGTCATGATGTTGATGTCCAAAACTTCCAGCTTCTGCCAGAACAATGCCATTTTTGACAATGACCGACCCTGCGGGAAAACCGCCTTGTGCCAAAGATTGTCTGGCATTGTCCAATGCGTTGTTTAAAAAACGCTCTTCGAACGCTTCGTTTGCCGGGGTTACAACTACAGGCACTTCCCGCCAACTTCTGAAAGTGGCATGCAATAAAGACCGCCGTCCTTTCCATCCGCATCCGCAAAACACACGACGGGGTACCCATCGGGTTTGCAGATGGAATAAACCCCCGCCATGGTGAACTGGCGTTTTAGGGCGCCGTCACCGCACGCGGCCAGCAGGCCGAGGGCGCAAAGCCCGGCAACGCCTGCGCCGAGAATCAGCAAACGGGGTTTATTGAACGTCATTCGCGGACCCCAAGGGCACCCGCCAGCATTTCGGTGATTTTGCGGGTGAAGGTTTCATCGATATTCTGGCCGCTCATCAGGCGGAAGATGACGGGGCCGAGAATAGCGTCGATCGCGACTTCGATGTCCACATTTTCGCTGAACTGCCCTTCGGCCTTGCCTTTTTGAATGTAGTAGGCGAGCGCATTGTAACGATCCTGAAAGAAGTTTTTGACCAGTGATTTGAGCGTTTCGATGTCACCCTGGCATTCCCCGATAATTTCCGCAACGATACGTCCGTTCTTACCGGCGAGCTGACGACCGAGTTTTTCAACCTGTGCCTTCACACCTTCGAACGGGATGGTGGCTTGGGGCATAAAGTTCTGGAATCCCGGCTGGCTGAACACGGCTTCCATCACGACGGATTGTTTGTTCGGCCACCAGCGATAGATGGTTGTTTTGCCAACACCTGCTTTTTTTGCAATGGCTTCGATGGAAATCTTCTGAACCGACATGTGCGTAAGAAGACGGCGCGTTGCGTCCAGAATGGCTCTACGGCTCTCTTCGGAGCGGGGACGGCCCGCCTTGAATTCGTGTTCGGTAACTTGCAATTGTTCAGCGTTCGGGAGCTGCATGGCATTTCCTTTCAATACATCGGTTCACGATTTATACGATACGAACGGTTTTAGAATAACGTGGGGGAGAAAGGCAAGTTCATGCCTAAAAGTTATCCACAGACCGGATTCCGCTATGATTTTTTCGGTTTGATCCGGTAGGCCGGCTTGGGCGGCGGCAAGGTTTCCATCCCGCCGAGCGCATAGGTGCGGCGGCGTAGTTCATGGCACAGGGCGGCGCGGTCTGAAATTCCGTCGAGGTCCGCAAACGGAATGGTCGTTCCGATCCGGACGCCGATGCGGGCCCCGATCTTGTCCGCGACCTCTTTAAAGAAGAGTGCAAGGCGCAGCGTGGAGGAAAACAGGCTGACCAGTTGGAAGAGCCGGGAATTCTGGCCTTCGAAAAAGACGGGCACGACATCCGCGCGGCTTTCCTGGATCAGGCGGCCGATGAAGGGCTGCCATTCCGTATCCTGTGCCACCTTGTCTTTCCATGTGGGGATGGTGGAAACGCCACCCGCCGGAAAAACGACGATACATCCGCCGTTTTTCAGCAAGCTACGGGCTGTCTTGCGGGTTTCAAGATTGATGGCGAGGGCTTCGGGTGTTTCGTTAAAATCGATGGGCAATAAATCATCTTTTGCCTCTGGGGCAAGGCAAAGCACCGAATTGGTCAGGACCTTGAAATCGGGCCGCACGCGTTTCATCAACTGTGTGATGATCAAGCCATCCAGAACGCCATAAGGATGGTTGGCCACCACAACCAGCGCACCGGTTTTTGGAATAGATGCCAATGCGGTTGAATCGTAATTTACATTCAGGTTGAGCTTTTTGATCGATGCATCCCAGAAGTTTTCACGCACCGACGGATCTTCGCGCGTGTATTCATTGTAAAGGCGCCAGATTTTCAACTGCCCCGTCAGCTTTTCGATGGTTTTGATCAGAAGACGCTGCGCAAACGGCTGTTGCGGCGTTGAATAGGTGAAAGAATTTGCATCGAGCATGATGATCTTTTACAGGAAAGAAAAATTTTTTTCCTTTCTTTCTTTTTATAAAAAAATCATTACCCACAGACGATATGTGCATAAAAATATACCTATGTAACGCTTTGTTATGATTTATAATTTTTTGAATGAAACGAAATTGGTTTGTCAGACGTTCGTTTTCATGGGATAAGAAGCCCATTCAAGACTGACTGTCATAATAAGAACCAAAAAAGAGGGGTCCATGGAAGTCTGGATATTATACGGCGACGATGTCGAATCGAATGCCGATCTTGCGCACGAAGTGCGCCGTTTCAAGGTCGAAGCCGAACGGATGGGCATAGATCTGAAAGTTTATAATCCCGCCAATTTTGATTTAATCGTGGATGAAAATGCGCGGGAAACCGTGTATGTGAACGGTAAGGCCGTGACTTTGCCCGATGTGGTTTATCCGTATTTCAATCATCATGACCATTCGTATTTCAGCCTGGCGATCGTCCGGCAACTGGAACGCATGGGATGCCTGATTTACAACAACGCCGAAACCATCGAAATGGTGCGCGATAAATTGCACACCCATCAAGTACTGGCGGAAAAGGCGTTGCCTTCGCCCAAAACGATGCTCGCAAAATTTCCGATCGATGATTACACGATGTCTATGATCGAAAAGGAACTGGGGTTTCCCGTTGTCGTGAAAACATTGAAAGGCGCGCTCGGCGTTGGTGTTTTTTTGATCGAAAATCCGAAGGCGTTCAAGGATCAGATGGATTTGATCGGCCAGACGGCACCGGACATTCAATTGATTTTCCAGCAGTTCGTCGAAGCCTCGCGCGGGCGTGATTTGCGACTGTTTGTTGTGGATGGCGAGCTTGTCGCCTCTATGGAACGCCGCGCGAAAGAGGGCGACTTCAAAGCGAACTATAGCAGCGGCGGGTCCGTCCACCATTTTGATGCCGATAAAGAGGCTATCGATCTTGCGGTGCGTACGGCCAGGGCCCTGAACATCCAGATCGGCGGGATCGACCTTTTATTCCTGAAAAACGGTGGTTACACGATTTGCGAAGCGAATACGTTCCCCGGATTCAAAGGGTTGGAAAAGGCCTCCGGTGTGAATGTGCCCGAAAAGATTTTCCAATCGATGGAACGGCGTCTGGCGAAATTCAACAAGGCCAAAACGAATGGGGTGGAAGCACCGGCCCTTGCCGCATGGCAACCGGACGGAATATTTACGAAGATTTTCGATCAGGCCAAACGCTGGGTGAACCGCAGCGGGCAAAACCGTCCGCAAAATTTAAAACGCGCGGCGTAGTTTCAGTCACTCGTTTTCTTTTCGATGCGGCGGTCCGGGATCAGCCATATCAGTGCCACGCCTGCATAAAGTGCAATGGATAGCCATTGATTAAAGAAGGTGAGCAGGAGCGCAATTAGATATAATGCTATAGATAATTTTCCTGCTAGGTCACTACCAATAGCGGCAGAAAGTCTTCTGTTTTTTTCCGGGCCGCAAATAAGAATACGCCCGAGTATGTAATAAGCGATACCCGCCATCAGCAACACAATCCCATATAAAAATACGGTCACAGGTTCATAATGGTTTTCACCCATCCAGCCCGTTACGAACGGGAACAGCGAAAGCCAGAAAAGCAGGTGAAGGTTGGCCCACAATGCCCCACCCGTGATCGTATCGACCGCGTGCAGGAGGTGGTGGTGATTGCTCCAGTAGATACCAACATAGATGAAGCTCAGGACGTAACTGATAAAAACAGGCCAAAGGTGGAGGATCGCTGAAATGCTCGCCTCATGCGGAACTTTCATTTCCAATACCATGATGGTGATGATGATAGCGATCACGCCATCGCTGAAGGCTTCCAGTAGCGATCACGCCATCGCTGAAGGCTTCCAGTCTGTTTTTCTGCATAACCTTTTATCTTTCCTAACGGTTGAACGAGGCAGCGGCGGGGGAAATTTCCGTCGCGCGGCCGCCGCGAATTTGTAAAATGGCGATTCCGCGTTCGGCCATACCGCTTTTGTTAAACCGTAAGATACCGTCCACACCCGCAAAACCGTTGGGGGAGGTCAGCTTGTCCGCACCGAACATGGAGGAGCCTGCCCCGTTTTGCGAAAGGACGGCGGCAAGAGCGGTGGCATCATAAGCCAGCGTGGCGATGCGGACGGGGGATTGACCATAGGTGGATTTGTAGCGGTTTTCAAAACCCGCACGGGATGATGGCGGCGGCGCGGCATACCAGGCTCCGTTCAACATCGGGTTTGCGGCAGTGGCGGGATCATCCCACAGACCGGTACCGAGCTTTTGCGCGCTCTGGTTGGCAATGCGTGGCATCGTGGCGGCCAGCGCGGTTCCGGCCACGGGCAGGAACACGGCGTCATAGGACGAAGGATCGGCGATATTTTTTGCGATCTGTAATCCGTTTTGCGTGGCGCGCTGTGCAAAGGCGCGGCCGACCGTCGTGCCGTATAAATCCGCCCCTTCTGCAATCGCGACTTTGTGTACGCCATGGGCGGCGGCGTAATCGGCAATGCGTTCCACCTGTCCGAACGGCATGAAGCCCATCATGAAGGTGTTACCGCCAGCGAGCGACCAATCGGTGGAAAAGGCGATGACGTTGACGCCACTGCCCGCTGTCGCGGATTTCACGGCGCGGACTTCCTCGGCGAAAAGGGGGCCGAGGATCAGTTGTGCGCCGTCGGCGATGGCGGACGTGGCGGCAGACGAGGCTCCCCCGGCCGACCCGCCTGTATCACGCGGCATCAGTTCAAAATTGTCATATCCCAGATCAAAGAGCGCGAGCTGCGCCGCCTGTAACATCGATTGGCCGACGGCGGCATTGCTGCCGGACAGTGGAAGGAGAATCGCTACCTTGACCGTCCCTTGCGCCATGGCTGCCGGTGCCGCAACCGGCGCACCATAGGGGGCGTTCGCATCGGCGGTTTGTGCGTTTTGCGGTGTGGCATTTCCGTAGCCTCCGCTTTTCGTCCAGGGCCCGCGCCCCGGTCCCGCGCAGGCGGCCAGCGTAAAAACCAAAAGGAACAGGGGGAAAAGACGATAAAAGCGGTGAAAGACGGACATGCTCCTGATACTCTCCATTATCGAAAAACAGGTTTTCAAGCGATGACATCCGACACTACACAAAAAGCCCGCCAAAAGCCAGACGCGGTTTCCTTAAAGCCCGGTCTTTATCTGGTGCCGACGCCGATCGGGAATTTGCGTGATCTGACGTTCCGCGCGCTTGATGTTCTTGCGGGGGTTGACCTGATCGTGTGCGAAGACACCCGTGTGACGGCAAAATTGTTAAAGGCCTTTGGTTTGAAAAAATCCATGCGGGTTTATAACGACCACGCTACCGAAAAAGACCGCAATGCGATTGTCAAAATTATAGAGGAGGGGGAATCCGTCGCCCTGGTCAGCGATGCGGGAACGCCTCTGGTATCCGATCCGGGGTTCAAACTGGTGCGCCAGATTATCGCGCAAGGGCATATGGTGACATCCTTGCCGGGGCCGAGCGCGATTTTACCGGCGTTGCAATTATCCGGTCTGCCGTCCGATGCGTTTTCCTTCGTCGGTTTTCTTCCGGCGCGTTCGGGCCCCCGCAAAGCCATCCTTGAAAAATGGAAAGACCGGACGGGCACGTTGATCTGTTTTGAAACGGGCCCGCGTTTGGAAGAATCCTTAAAAGATATTAAAAAGGTGATGGGGGACCGCCCCGCGGCCATCGCCCGTGAATTGACGAAGTTGTATGAGGAGGTCAGGCGCGGCCGGCTTTCCGATTTGATCGAAGATGTTTCACAAAATGGCGCGCCCAAAGGGGAAATCGTTCTGGTGATCGGCGAAAACAAGACCGAGGAAATTTCCGAAGATACGATAGAAGGGCAATTGAAAGCGGCCTTGAAGACATTGTCCGTGCGCGATGCGGCCGACATGGTGGCGCAAGCGACGGGCAAGCCCAAGAAAACGATTTACCAACTGGCGTTAAAACTTTCCGGAAAGACATGACGGAGCAAAAGGAAAAAACCCATGACCGCGGATTGATGGCCGAAGGGGTGGCCGAAATCTTTTTGCGCGCGAAGGGGTATAAGATTCTTGAGCGGCGTTACCGCACGAAGGTGGGGGAGGTTGATCTGATCGCGCTGGATGGTGATTACATTGTATTTATCGAGGTGAAAAACCGCCCGACGCTGGATGAAGCCCTATTTTCCATTACCCCCAGAATGCGCGGGCGGATTTCGGATGCCGCGATGACATTCTTATCCGAACACCCGAATTATACCATGCGGCCCATGCGGTTTGATGTGCTGGCGGTCAAATTGCCGTTTACGATCCGCCACATGGAAAACGCGTTCATGGATTGAAAATTTTGAATGATGCGCCATAGTCATTACAGGTAAAACAAAAAGGAGATTGTCATGTCATTCGACCGCAGGAATTTTATGATCGGGAGTGCCGTTATCGCGGGGGCCGCCGCGTTGTCATCCTGGGTTAAACCCTCCTTGGCGGGAACGGACAGCATGGCAGTGCCCAAAGAAAGCAAGCAGGCGCCGGGCTACTACCGCACAAAGGTCGGCAATATTACCGTTACGACCATTCTGGATGGTGCGATGCAAATGCCAAACGAAATTTTCATCAATGCGACGCCGGAAATCATAAAAGAGTCCCGGAACCGTCATTTCATTCCGCAGGACGGGCCTTATCCTGCCTATATCAACAGCTTTTTGATTGAAACGGGGGACAAGAAAATCCTGATCGACACGGGTGCAAAAAATTATATCCCGACGACGGGGCATACGATGGGTATATTGAACATGCTGGGTGTATCGCCCCTGCAGATTGACGAAATCATTCTGACCCACGCGCATCCCGATCATGCCAATGGCCTTCTGGACGATGCGGGCGGAATCGCTTTCCCGAAAAGCGTGGTGAAGGTTTGCACACCGGAGGTTGATTTCTGGTTTAGCGACGACCAAATGGCAAAATTCGCCGATAAAAAAGGTTTGTTTGATTCCGCCCGCACGAACCTGACGCCCTATAAAACCTCCGGCCAGTTGCAAACCTATAAGCCCGATGCGGATCTTGGGAACGGGTTATCGTCTGTCGCATTGCCCGGCCATACGCCGGGGCATAGCGGTGTGATGGTTTCGGACGGGACTGCGCAGCTTTTGATTTGGGGCGATATTGTCCACAACGCGTTCTTGCAATTCGATTATCCTGAACAGTCCTTGAGTTTTGATACTGATGCGGATGCCGCGCGTGCGACGCGCGCCAAAATTTTCGACCGCACGGCCACGGACCGGCTCCGGATTGCCGGTATGCATCTGCCGATGGGGGCAATTGGTCATCTGGCCAAACGCGGGAACGGCTATGATTTTGTGCCGCAATGGTGGGAAACCAATATTTAGCCATAATTTGCGGATAGTTCTTTTGCCATGCTTTGCGGAACCTTGTCGGGTTTTCGTCCCTGTCCTACAATCATCACCACGATTCCTGTTTTTCTTTAAAGGTGCGTCATGAAAAAAATCATTCTTCCCGTTCTCGTTCTTTCGTCTCTGGCCGTCAATGCCTGTACGCCTTTGGGAATGGCAACGGGCACGGCCGCCGCCGCGGGGAACGCGGCCTCGCAAGAAGGCGGGATCAGCGGCGCGGTCACCGATGCTTCCATCAAGGGAAAGATCAACGAATTATGGTTCCAATACAACGTCGATATGTTTTCCAAACTTTCGACAACGGTGGATCAGGGGCGTGTTCTTCTGACCGGTGTTGTTCAAAATCCCGAAGACCGTGTGGAGGCCGTGCGCCTTGTCTGGCAAGTCGAAGGGGTGAAACAGGTCATCAATGAAATCCGTGTGGCGGACAGCGAAGGCGTGCCGGGATTTGTCCGTGACAACTGGATCACCGCGCGCCTGCGCACGGCGATCACGTTTGAAAAGAATATCCAGTCGTTGAATTATTCCATCGATACCGTACAGGGGGTTGTTTACCTGATGGGTGTTGCGATGAGCCAGACGGAGCTGGAAAAGGTCGAACAACTGGCCCGCACCATTCCGAATGTGAAACAGGTCGTCAGCTATGTGAAAATGGTGGGGGAGCCCATCACCCCGACTGCCGTGACGCAATAGCATGGAATTCGATGCGCAAGCCGTATTGAAGGCGTGCGGCGACAAGGATGATTCCGGCATCGATCTTTTTGAAACCGCGCTGGCACTTTGTGCTTCCAACCATGAAGGGATCAGCGTCGATAAATACCGTCAGCATGTTGCCAAAGTGATCCATGATACAGGGCGGCGTCATGCGGAATTGATCGATGCTGGGGCGGATGATGATGCGGGAACGCAGCTTGCCGCTCTCAAGTACGTCCTTTCTGACCGTGAAGGGTACGCGGGCGATACCGGTCATTATGATGATTTGCAAAATGCCGACCTCATGCGCGTGATCGACCGGCGCAAAGGGATGCCGATCGCGCTCTGCCTTTTGTATATCCATGTGGGGCGTGCTTGCGGCTGGGTGCTGGACGGTCTGAATTTTCCGGGCCATTTTTTATGCCGGATCGAAAAGGGCGGCGCGCGAATTATTTTCGATCCTTTTCACGCCTGCAAGGTGATGGAGGCGTCGTCCTTGCGCGCCTTGATCAAGGATGTGCGCGGCCCGAACGCGGAATTGTCGGTCGATTATTATCAGGCCTGTTCCAACCGCGATCTTTTGATCCGTCTTCAAAACAATATCAAGCTCCGCCTGATCGAGGGGGAGGATTATCGCGGCGCGCTGGCGGAGGTGGAACGGATGCGCCTGCTCGCCCCGATGGAATACCGCCTTCTTCTGGATGCCGGCGTGCTTTATGCCAAAACGGGGCGTCGGGGGGAGGCGATGGATGTTCTGGAAAAGTATGTGGCGGCGGCCCCGGACCCCCGTGACCGCGCCGATGTCCAGAGATTGATCCGTGAAATTGCCGATATGCCCGCCTGACCACGCGCACTTGTGGATAAAGTGTGAACAGAATAAGGCATTGTTGTGTGCCCCCTTGCAAGGGGTGGCGTTCGGTAATACAAAGATTTGACGGAACCGAATCGTTCTTTCAAACGTACCCCTATAGCGCGACAACATCATTCATATTTAAGGAGTTTCTCATGCTCGCCCGCCTACTCACCATTGCTCTTCTGACCGTCACGGTTGCCGCCTGTTCTTCGACGAAGGACCAGGGCACGGACGGTGCCGTCACCGTCGGCGAGCGTACGGATGGCCAAGGACCGCTCGATGGTACGGGCGTCTATGACAACAATGGTTCGATCGATTCTTCGGTTGTTCCGGGATCGCAAGAAGACCTCGCCACGAACGTCGGCGACCGTGTTTTCTTCGCGTATGACTCTCACGACCTCGCTCCCGAAGCCCGCGATACGTTGAACCGTCAGGTTGAATGGCTGAACCGCTATCCGAACCTGCATATCACGATCGAAGGCCATGCCGATGAACGCGGTACGCGCGAATACAACATCGCGCTGGGTGATCGTCGTGCGGCTGCCGTGAAAAACTACCTGGTTTCCATGGGCATTCCGGCATCCCGTCTGGACACGATTTCCTACGGGAAAGAACGTCCGGCCGTGGTCGGTTCCGATGCCGCTTCGTGGGCACAGAACCGCCGCGCTGTAACGACCGTTCAATAACCGCATAACCAACCGATCGATGAACGGTATGGCTAACGTAAAAAAACAAACAGGGGCACAAAGGATATTTCCTTTGTGCCTTTGCGTTTCCGGGTTGTTGATGGGAGTCTCCGTGATGACGCCTGTACGGGCGCAATCGAATGATGTGCTGAACCGTATTAACCGGCTGGAAAACGAAATCAATACGTTGAACCGCGCTGTGTATAAAGGGGAACCGCCGCCCGCGCCGGCGGTTGGTGCGACGAGCGCGTCGGGCGGGGCGGAAACTGCGTTCGAAGGCCGTCTGAACCAGATGGAAAGCGATTTACGCACCCTGACCGACAAGGTGGAAAAACAGACCTATGACGTTCAGCAATTGCAGCAGCAGGTCGAAGCCATGCAGCAGCAACAGGCGCAACAGCAAGCGCAGGCCGCGCAGACTCCGCCACCCGCCGCTATGCCGCCGCAACCCAATGCGATGACGATGGAGGACGATGTGCCGCCATCGCTGCAACCGGATCTGTCTGCCAAAGAAGAGGCCGATACCGCCGTGACGGGGGCCGAAACGGGGGATATGGATGCGGCCGGTTTGTATGAACAGGGCTTTGGCGAAATAAAGAGCGGGGATTACGCGGCTGCCGAAAAATCCTTTGCGACCTTCATGAAAAAATATCCAACGCATGCGCTCGCCCCGAATGCGCTCTACTGGCTGGGCGAAACCTATTACGTGCGCAAAGATTACGATAAGGCCACACGCGCCTTTGCCGAAGCGTACCAAAAATTTCCCGATGGGCCGAAGGCCGCCGACAATCTCCTGAAACTCGGTATGTCGCTGGCGGCAAAGGGGGAAAAGGACAATGCGTGCGTGGCCTTGGCCCAGCTTAAAAAACAATATCCGAACGGGCCTGCTCCTGTGTTAAAACGCGGGGATGATGAAATGTCCTCGCTCGGCTGCCCACAATAAATTCTCGTGACATCGCAAAAACCGGAAAAACCCCGCAATTCTTACAAGAAATGGGGATGGATTGCGTTTTACACGCTGCTGGTCTATCTGGCCTTTGCGTTCAGTATCGAATACGCCAAACGACATCCTATCCGGGATGATTTTACCGTGCCTGCCTCCTCGGCACCTTAACAAAAGTCTTTAAGGCGGCTATAAAACAGCCATGTACTCCTTCGATGATTTTGAACATGCTTTGTTGGCGATGGATTTTCCCGGCGGGAAAAAATGCGTGGCGGCGGGTGTTTCCGGCGGGCCGGATTCCATGGCGATGCTCTGGCTCTTGTCGCGCTTTGGCGAAAAACACGGCATCGATATTCATGCCTTTACGGTTGATCATGCTCTTCGCCCGGAATCGGCGGATGAAGCCGCGCAAGTTGGTGCATGGGTAGAAGATTGGCCGTGCGTGATGCACAAAATCCTTCGCTGGGAAGGAGAAAAACCGCAAAGCCGGATTTTGGAAGAGGCCCGCGCCGCGCGATACGCTCTTTTGAAAAACGCGATGGGTGAATGCGGCTGCACATCCTTGTTCATTGCCCATCACGCGGACGATCAGGCGGAAACATTCCTGATCCGCCTTGCCAAAGGCAGCGGGCTTGACGGTTTGTCGGCGATGGCTTTTTTGCATGATGCGGGTGATGGGGTTACGATTGTCCGCCCACTGCTGGACGTGGAAAAACAAGACCTGATCGCCCTGTGCCGCGAAAACGGTATTCCCTATGTCAACGATCCTACCAACGAAAATGAAGTCTATTTACGCCCACGGCTCCGTGCGGCAAAGGATGTCCTGGAAGAAGAGGGGCTGAGCAGCAAACGGCTCGCCGTCACGGCCCGCCGTTTCGCCCGTGCCCGCCGCGCGCTGGAATCCATGGCGGCGGATTTGTATGAAAAGGCGGCCATTGAACAATCTCCCAAAGGCGTTTTGTTCAACTGGACGATGCTGGCGGATTCACCCGAAGAATTGATTTTACGGGTGCTTTTACTGGCCATGGAAGGTCTTTGCGCGGACGCTACCGGGCAGGGATATGGCCCCCGTATGGAACGGGCCGAAAACCTTTTGCACCGTTTGTTGCGGGATCAGAATTTCAAGGGTGCGACTCTGGGCGGTTGCATCTTTGCAAAAGACGCCAAACGTGGGACATTATGGATTGAAAGGGAATCCTGATTTGCGCGTTTTGATTTTTGCCTTGCTGTGTTTCTGGCCGTTTG
Organism: uncultured Micavibrio sp.; assembly: GCA_964423095.1. GTDB lineage: Bacteria > Pseudomonadota > Alphaproteobacteria > Micavibrionales > Micavibrionaceae > Micavibrio_A. Next base: position 65,689 of record CAYRDI010000002.1, on the reverse strand, counting down.
CGGCCAAGGCGGACCCCGTGGTTGATATTGGGCAGGGGACGTTCCGTTATTTTGTGTGGGGCGTATCGCCTGAAGATGTCAAAAAATTCGAAACAGCAGGTTTTTATAAAGAAGAGGGGGACTCGCTTTATTTTCTGGAACTTCCCGGCCCCAAAGATTTCCGGCGTTTGATCCGTTATGATTTTGAAAATGGAAAACTCTGGCGCGGCGTTTATGATTATCAGGAATTGAAAAACCCGAATCCTGGCCGTTTTTTGGATATGTACGAAGACCTCAAACGGATGGTTTCGAAATCCTATGGCGATCCCGTGAAGGTGGATTACATCTGGAAAAACCAGTTTTACAAGAACTATCCGCAATTCTGGGGCCGGTCCTTGCTCAGCGGCGATCTGAAATTTTATACCGAATGGAAGACGGGTGAAACCAAGGCCTATCTGACGCTGGCCTATGAAAAACCGGTCTACAAGATTGTTTTTACCGCGGAAAAGGCCGGCACCGCCCCGGAGACCGTCGCCCCGGATAATTTCCTGAATTTGCCGGGACTTTCGGCGGAACGGTCGATCCAGCCTGCGCAGCCTTAATTCGGCCCGTTTTTTCATCCAGAATGAAAGGATCGGCGGCTTGTTTGTTTGGACATCCGCCCTATTTGCTCTTAAGATGCAGATACAGGTTTTAAAACAAGAAATTTCAAGGGATTAAAGACGTGAACGGTTTCGGTCGCAATGTGATGTTCTGGCTCGCCATCGGTTTGATGATGGTGTTTTTGCTCAACAATGTTTTTCAAGGCACGCAAAACCAGAACGGAACAACGAAGAATGAAAAGCTCGCCTACTCTGATTTTCTTTCCGAAGCAAAGGCGGGCCGTATTTCCGATGTCGTGATCAAGGGCGGTGAGGTATCGGGACATTTTACGAGCGGCGGCGACGGGTTCCGTTCCGAAATCCCACCGAATGAAAATGTGGTTGATCGTCTGGTTGCCACGGGCGTTAAAATTACGGCCGAAGCCGAAGACCCTGAAAAGATCAGCGCACTGGGGATTCTGATTTCATGGTTCCCGATGTTGCTGCTCATCGGCGTGTGGATTTTCTTCATGCGCCAGATGCAGGGCAAGGGCGGCGGTGGCGCGATGGGCTTTGGTAAATCGCGGGCGCGGCTTTTGACCGAAAAACATGGCCGTGTGACGTTTGATGACGTGGCCGGGATTGATGAAGCCAAGGTTGAATTGCAAGAAATCGTCGAATTCTTGAAGGATCCGCAAAAATTTCAACGGCTTGGTGGAAAAATCCCAAAAGGGGCTCTGCTCGTCGGTCCGCCCGGAACCGGGAAAACTCTGACCGCGCGCGCGGTGGCGGGGGAGGCGAACGTGCCGTTCTTCACCATTTCCGGTTCCGACTTTGTGGAAATGTTTGTCGGCGTGGGTGCGTCCCGTGTCCGCGATATGTTCGAACAAGCCAAGAAAAACGCGCCCTGCATCATCTTTATTGACGAAATCGATGCGGTGGGGCGTCATCGCGGTGCCGGTCTTGGCGGCGGGAATGACGAACGCGAACAAACGCTCAACCAACTGCTCGTGGAAATGGACGGGTTTGAGGCCAATGAAGGCGTGATCCTGATTGCCGCAACCAACCGTCCCGATGTTCTGGATCCTGCTTTGCTGCGTCCCGGTCGTTTTGATCGCCAGGTTGTGGTACCTTTGCCGGACATCAAGGGCCGCGAAAAAATTCTGACCGTACACATGAAAAAAGTGCCGCTTGCGCAGAATGTTCAGGCGGTGGTGCTGGCCCGTGGGACACCCGGATTTTCGGGTGCCGACCTTTCCAACCTTGTGAACGAGGCGGCGTTGCTTGCCGCCCGCCGCGGTAAACGTGTGGTGGGGATGCAGGAATTCGAAGATGCGAAGGACAAGGTCATGATGGGTGCGGAACGCAAATCCATGGTGATGACCGAAAACGAAAAGAAACTGACCGCCTATCACGAAGCCGGACATGCCGTTGTGGCCTTGCATGAGGAAGAATCCGATCCTATTCACAAGGCGACGATCATTCCGCGTGGCCGTGCGCTCGGTATGGTGATGCGTCTTCCTGAAAATGACCGCATTTCGGTTTCCAAGGCCAAGCTGAAGGCAGATCTGGCCGTCGCGATGGGCGGGCGGATTGCTGAAGAGCTCATCTTTGGCCGTGAAAAGGTCACGACGGGTGCGTCGTCCGACATTCGTATGGCGACCGATATGGCGCGCCGGATGGTAACGGAATGGGGGATGTCTGACAAACTAGGACCTATCCTTTATGGTTCCAATCAAGAAGAAGTCTTCCTCGGTCATTCGGTCACGCAATCCAAAAATCTATCGGATGATACGGCCGCTCTGGTCGATTCCGAAATCAAGATGATCGTTGAAAATGCCTATGCCCGTGCGACCGATCTTTTGACCAAACACATGGATCAATTACACACGCTCGCGAAGGCTTTGCTGGAGTATGAAATGCTCAGCGGCGATGAAATCAAGGGCTTGCTCCTTCGCGGTGAACCGATCATCCGCGATGCGCCGGATGATGCGTCGCCTTCGGGGCCGCGCTCCTCCGTGCCGTCAAGTACAGGCACCGGAACGATCGGAACGCAAGGGGCGTAGATGGTCTTGCGCAGCAACATCCTTGCGGGTTTTGCTTTTTTAATGGTGTTCTGCGCTCCGGCTATGGCGCAACCGATGTGCACCGAAATCGGTTGTATGGATGGTCTTACCTTGCGTGTTGATCCCGGCTATGACTGGAAAACCGGATCGTATGATTTCTATTTTTCATTCGATGGTCGCACGGCGGAATGTCACGGCGAATTGCCGTTGAAAAAATGCGAAGACGGGCCGAGCCTTTCCTGTAACAAAAAAGGGATCACGATCATCGAAAGCGGCTGCGCTTTGCCCGCTTCCGCGCACGGCTTTGGGGACATCCACATAGAAGGGGCACCCAAAAAAGTGATGGTGCGCATTGCCCATAACGGCCGTACCATTGTGACCCGGACATTGGTGGCGGACTATTTAAAAAGCCAACCCAACGGCCCGCAATGCGGTCCGGTTTGTGAATCTGCCTCTTACGATCTTCTTTACGCACGGTAAAAGAAAAAACCATGGGAGGGAGTCCATGGTTTTTCCCTTAGAAGCGCGTATTGGAGGAGGGCAACACGCGGTAGAATTTTTTATGATTTCAGAATGATCCTGCGCCCCGATATGATGCATTTCGGCGGGGTGTCTTTGTGAATGTGAATTTTTACGTTTGTGTCCATGAGTCAATGTTCTCCGATGCGTTCATCGCAGTTATATTTTATGTTTTTGTGAGGGTGTTTCGGCTATGAGCCGTGTGCTTTCATCATCGATCCGGTTCCCTGTTTATATTTTTATATTCTTATTGGGATGATACCGAATTGCTTGGCAGAAGTCAATGAAAATCGAATTTTGGGGGTTGTGGCGGTGTGTTTGTCCGGTCAGCATCGGGATGTAAATAGGCGGCGTTATAATCGATGCCCTCACGTACTTCCACGTAAATCAGTTCGTAAAAAGACGCAAGATCATGTGCGGTTTCCAGTTCAGAGCTTTTTGAAATTTGATACCCATTGTTCTGAACGCTGTTGATGGCATCGGCGGACAGGCTCTTGCTTAAAGCTCTTTGGCGCAAATCCGCATAAAGGTAGAGCTGATAATTTTCTATCGAGCCAAACAGTGATTGGATGTGGTCCAGCAGGTCTTTTGCTGTTCGTCGTTCATCTTTGCGCGCCTGTTCGTATTCCGGGCCGGGCGTAAGGCAGAGCGATTTGTCACAAGCCACTCTCATCGCATCGATTTTTTCTTCGAGCGCTTTCTGCCAGTTTTCTGGAATCTCTGTCGTTTTTGTCATTCTATTATTTTACACCGTTTAACATGTTTATGTGAAAGGGTCGTTTATTAAGACTGTGGTAAAAACCCTAATTTTAGTTTAAAAACAGGGGTATGAGTTCAAAACGCAAATATTTCGGCACAGACGGTATCCGCGGCACCGCCAATACCCCGCCCATGACGGCGGATATGGCCCTGCGTGTGGCCATGGCAACGGCCTATGTCTTGCGTGCGAACCAGCAAGGGGCCGTGATGAACCGGGCGGTGATCGGCAAGGATACGCGCCTTTCGGGCTATATGCTGGAACAGGCGATGGCGGCGGGCTTCGTTTCCATGGGGATGGAGGTTATCTTTACCGGCCCCGTGCCGACACCGGCGATTGCGATGCTGACCCGTTCCCTGCGCGCCGATATTGGTGTGATGATTTCGGCGTCCCACAACCCGTATCAAGACAACGGGATCAAATTGTTCGGGGCCGATGGGTACAAATTGTCCGATGGGCTGGAGATGGAAATCGAATCCGCCATCGAAATGGATCACACCGAAATCCTCCCGCCGCCGGATCTGATCGGTCGCGCCTGGCGGATGGATGACGCGCCGGGCCGTTATATCGAATTTTTGAAAAGCGGCATGGAAAAGGGTGCGACCCTGAACGGCCTGAAGGTGGTGGTGGATTGCGCGCACGGTGCCGCTTATAAAATCGCTCCGCAAATTTTCTACGAGCTGGAGGCGGAGGTCGTTTCCATCGGCAATACCCCGAACGGCAAAAACATCAACAAGGGATTTGGTGCAACCGATACGCTGGCTTTGCAACAAAAGGTTCTCGATGAAAAGGCGGATATCGGTATCGCGCTGGATGGCGATGCGGACCGTGTGATCATCGTCGATGAAAAGGGTCAGAAGATCGATGGCGACCAGTTGATGGCCTTGCTTGGCGTGGCCATGAAGGAACGCGGAAAACTGAACGGCAATACGGTCGTGGCGACGGTGATGTCCAACCTTGGGCTGGAACGGTTTTTTGAATCCAAGGGCATCAAGCTGGAACGTGCCGCCGTTGGTGACCGGTACGTTGTTGAAAAAATGCGTACCGGCGGGTTCAATCTGGGTGGGGAACAATCGGGCCATATCGTGATGTCGGATTACGGTACGACCGGGGACGGGCTTTTTGCCGCCATGCAGGTTTTGTCGGTGATACGGAAGGCCGGGAAGAAGACCAGTGAGGTTTGCACGCTCTTTAAACCTCTGCCGCAAATTCTGCAAAATGTCCGCTATGCAAAAGAGCGCGCGCCGCTGGAAGATTCTGGTGTGCAGAACGCGATCGAGAATGCCGAAAAAACATTGTCGAAAAGCGGCCGGATATTGATCCGAAAATCCGGCACCGAACCGTTGATCCGCGTCATGGCCGAAGGCGAAGATGAAGGGCAGATCAAAAAGGTGGTCAATGATTTGTGCGCGGTCATCGAAAAGGTGGCCGGATGAAGAAGATTTACGGTGCAGGGTTCGGTGTGCGGTTTTACCGTCGCGGCGTTGCGAAGGCGCAGGCGCGGGAGGCTATAGAACCGCAACCCATACGAAAGAATGACGGCGTAGAAGTGGTACAAGATAACGCGTATGCTGGTGTGGAACGGAATCAGGAGCGCGAGACGGACATGATGGAAATTGTCGAAGCGGTTGAAAAGCCGATTCTATGCGAAACGCAGGAACTAACCACACCGGCGGTGCCCGATCAAAGTGTCAAAAATTCCGCGCGCCGCTTTACGATACACCCGTTACAAGAGCTTACATCGCCCGCGGATGTCATGGCGACGCGTGGCCCCCATGAAAATGTTCAATCCATTCGCTTGAAATGGGACCGCATGATACAGGCAGCAAAGCCCGCGAACGTCCCCAAAACAGAAACCTTGGCCGTTCCTGTTCTCGAAACCATGCGTCCCCATAAAACCAACGCACGGGAAGAAGATCGTCATATCGCCCTTTGGCTTGCCGCAAAAAACGGTGATTGCTATGCCATCCGTCTTCTGGTGATGGACGGTGCCGACCTGGAAGCGCGTGATTCGCAGGGCCGCACGGCCCTTCATATCGCCACCCAATATGGCCATCAGGCAGCGGTCAAAACTCTTCTGGCGGCCAAGGAAATGCGCCGTATGGCGCGGTTCGGCGAATTGCCGGACAGCGTGTTTTTTGACAAATTTAAAAAAGTAAAATCTGTAAACGGATAATTTTGATGTCTTCCAAACCGCATCCAGCGTTGTTGCCCAATGGCCTTCTTGATCTTTTGCCGCCGCAGGCCGAAGGCGAATTCCGCACGATTGATCTGTTCATGAAGGAATTTTCCGCCTTCGGGTATGATCGCGTTAAACCGCCGCTGGTGGAATTCGAAGAAAGCCTGCTGGGCGAAGGGCCGGGCAGTGCGCTGGCACGCCAAACATTCCGTTTGATGGACCCGGTTTCGCAACGGATGATGGGTGTGCGCGCCGATGTGACATCGCAAATTGCGCGGATTGCCGGATCTCGTCTTGCCGATGCGCCGCGGCCGCTTCGTCTTTCCTATGCTGCCGATGTTTTGCGTGTGAACGGCACGCAACTCCGTCCCGAACGGCAATTCTGTCAGGCGGGGTGTGAAATGATCGGTGTGGACAGCGTGATGGCCGATGCTGAAACCTGTCTGGTGGCCATCAAGGCACTGGCAGCGGCCGGAATCGAAAATATTTCCATCGATCTGACCGTGCCGACGCTGGTGCGCCATCTCTATGCGGAATGGAAGGTTGCTGAAGAAGATCAACGCATTCTGGATGATTTGATTGAAAAACGTGATCGCGACGGTATTGCCGCACAAAAGGGAAAAGTTGCTCAAACACTCTTTTCGTTGATGGAGGACGAAGGCAGTGCGGAGCGTGCAACCAAAAGACTTTCTGCGTTGTCCTTACCGGAAAAGGCAAAGGCGGACATGGATCGTTTGTTGGCGGTGGCCAAGGAATTGCGCGGCGCACTGGACGTCTATGGGTTAAAAGATGTGCAGATCACTATTGATGCACTGGAACGCCGCGGCTTTGAATATCAGACGGGCGTGAGCTTTACCCTGTTTGCGCAAGGCGCGCGCGGGGAACTCGGCCGTGGCGGGCGGTATGATGTGGGCGCGGGCGGCAAAACACCGGAAACGGCCACAGGCTTTACCTTGTATATGGATACGATTTTGCGCGTGGCCCCCGCCTTTTTGCCGTCCGAACGACGCAATATTCCAGCCGATTCCGGATGGGACGCGCAAAAATCACTGCAGGAGCAAGGAATCCAGGCCGTTCGCAAAGGATAGTGTTGACATAATGGGTCAGTGATTCTAGGCATAGACCATCAGTATGTCATTTAGAACGGGTATGTTATGTCGAACGATCTTTCGCCGGAAATCATCACACACATCAAAGAAAACTTAAATTTACGCATAGGCCACGCGGTCTTCGCCAACAGGCTTTCCGAAAAATTCGGTGAGGTTGTTACTGCGGAACAGGTTGCCCACACAAAGGATCGCTTAAAGGCTGAGAATGCGGAAAAGTCCAAACCCGGAAAATCTTTTGCTACTGCGGCAAAAAGGGCGGCCCAGAAAACGACACCGTCCAGAAACAAAGATCCCGATTTCGTTTTTCAAAGAGCAATCGTCAAACAACCGGAAGTTTCAAAGCCTTATTTTGTACGGGATGTCGGCTTGGTAGAATATTGGGGTGCGGAAGACACCAAAGTTCTCGGCGTCAATATGAGAACGCATGTTTTCGTTTCCGCGACATACGAAGACAGGGTCAAACGGCTTATTCCGGATTATAAAATGAAGGACATGCGTTTTATGGCCTTGGCGGCACCGGCAGATTTTAAAAAAGTTTTTGAAAAACTGGAAAATGGCACATGCCATATAAAATTACCGAAAAGAGGGCCGCACAAACCTGATGCAGATGTAAAGGCGGATTGGGATCGTTTGCTGCTTTCGGGCGATCTTGGAGTATTGGCCAATATTGTTTGTGCCCGGTTCCGGGATGGTCGCGATGAAAACCCCCTTAAAATGGCGGCAGACAAGGCGTTGGCACTTCTTTCCAATGAATATGCCCTTGTGACGGGTGATGTTCCTTCCAACACATTGAAAAAATTCTATGCGGTGTCTGGCAGGGACGACAAAATGGCTGAAATCGAAGCCACTTATCGTTCATATAGAAGAAAACCCGCTCCTTCGAATGAATAGTCCTTGTCACGTCACATCGCTTCCCTTAAGACATCAAAGGAAAACGAACAGGTGATAGAGGTTTTTTATGGCAAACGTAGCGGTGGTCGGCTCCCAATGGGGTGACGAAGGCAAAGGCAAGATTGTTGACTGGCTTTCTTCGCGTGCCGATGTGGTGGTGCGGTTTCAGGGCGGTCACAATGCGGGCCACACACTCGTTATTGATGGTGTTACCTATAAACTCTCCCTCCTTCCTTCCGGCATCGTGCGCAAGGGCAAACTTTCCATCATCGGCAATGGTGTGGTGGTTGATCCGTGGGCGTTTTTGAAAGAAATCGACGGCATCCGCGAAAAGGGCGTTGAAGTTTCCCCCCAGAATTTGATGGTTGCGGAAAATGCGTCCCTGATTCTTCCGTTACACGGTGCCATTGACCGTGCGATCGAAGCCGCGCGCGGGGATAAAAAAATCGGGACGACGGGCCGCGGAATCGGACCTGCCTATCAGGACAAGGTGGCGCGCCGTGGCCTGCGGGTCTGTGATCTGGAACATTCGTCCATCGTCAAAGAAAAACTCGAAACGCTGGTTTCATATAACAATGCCCTGATGCGCGGTTTCGGCTGGGATGAAATCAATGCGGGCGAAATTTATGACCAGTTGATGGGGATTGCGGACAAGGTTCTGCCCTATGCCGGCATCGTCTGGAAAAGGTTGGATGAGGCCAAGTACAAAGGGGAAAAGGTTCTGTTCGAAGGGGCGCAGGGACATATGCTCGACGTCGATCACGGCACCTATCCTTACGTGACCTCTTCGAACATTGTCGCGGCGCAGGCAGCGGTGGGTGCGGGTGTTGGGCCGAAAAACATCGGCTATGTGCTTGGCATCACCAAGGCCTATACGACACGTGTCGGTTCAGGACCGTTCCCGACGGAGCTTTTGGATGCCACGGGCGACAAGATCGGGGAACGCGGTCATGAGTTCGGTACCGTGACGGGACGCAAGCGTCGCTGTGGCTGGTTTGACGCTGTTTCCGTCCGCCAGGCCGTAAAAACCGGGGGCATTGATGGGATTGCACTTACGAAACTGGACGTATTGGATGGTTTTGAAGAGCTGAAAATCTGTGTTGGCTATCAGCTGGACGGTAAAGAAATTGACTATTTGCCATCGTCCCAGATTCATCAGGCAAACGTCAAACCGGTTTATCAGACCATCAAGGGCTGGAACAAGACTACTCACGGGGTTCGGAAGTGGGCGGATCTGCCGTCTTCGGCCATTAAATACATAAAAACGATAGAGGAGTTGATCGGGGCCCCTGTGACCTTGCTGTCCACCAGTCCGGATCGTGATGATACCATCCTCATGCAGGACCCGTTTTTCGTCTAAGGCCCGCGGCTCTTGGCTTTTTCCGGAATCTCTTTACAATAGATTAAGCCTGTTCAGGCATTCTTAGATTTTAACCAATATCAGGTTGAAACCATGTCCGACGTGACGGTTCAGGACGAGCCGCAGAAAAAGGTAGGGGAAGCCCCGCCCGCGAAGAAGGAATCCGCGCCGTCCGGGGAGTCTGCCTCCCCGGCGGATCAAGGCATAAAAAAATCTCAAAGTTCCTGGGGCGATTGTGTTTTCAATGAAAACATCACCATCTTTCCCGGCAACAGGCTGCCGCAGTATGACAAAGGGCCGGTCAAGGCCTATGCCGCACGCGGTACGGACAAGGCACCGCCAAATCTTTTCGCGCTGGTGTGCGAAGAACATTTGACCCCGCGGACGATGAAGGCGGGGAATTACGCGGCCATCATCAACCCGTCCCTCGTGCGTCTTATCGCGTCCGGCCCTGCCTATTGGGAACCGGCGGGGAAGGAAAAATATTGCTTCGTCTATGAGAATACGGCCGGCTATCCGGTCATGAAAGACGATACGCGCGGCGGTCTGGGGCTTAAAACCGATGTGGTGATGAGCGCCGTGATCCGTCCGATGATCGGTGTGCTGCAAGATATGCGGGACAAGGACATCGTGCATGGAAATATCCGGCCATCGAATATATTTGATGGGGGAAGCAAACGGATCGAACGCGTCGTGCTGGGCGAATGTTTATCGATGCCTGTTTCTTACAACCAATCTGTCCTTTACGAACCGATTGACCGTGCGTTGTGTAACCCGATCGGGCGTGGGCCGGGCACGTTGAACGACGATCTTTATTCCTTTGGCGTTTGCCTGGCCGTCATGTTGCGCAATTACGACCCCACGGAAAATATGAGCGATGAAGAAATCATCGAACGAAAGATGGAAGAAGGGACGTATGCCACACTGCTTGGAAAGGACAGGCTGACGGGCGGTATCCTGGAGCTTATGCGCGGCCTTCTTTATGATGATGAAGCGCAACGCTGGACGCTGGATGATATTCTGGTTTGGCTGGATGGCCGCAGGCTTAGCCCAAAGCAAGCGGTTCGCCGCGTAAAGGCCAACCGCCCCATTTCTTTCAACCATGGTAAATATACACGGCCCGAATTGCTGGCGCGCGACATTGGAAAAAACGTGGCGGAGATCCGTAAAATTTCCGATGACGGCGAACTTGAACAATGGCTGGAGCGGGCACTGGAAGATAAGGTGACCACGGCGCATTACGAAACGGCTCTAAAACTGGCGGAGGAGGGCGGCCGCGGGCCGGGGTATCCAGAACGTCTTGCCACCAGGATTTCAATTGCACTGCATCCCGAAGGGCCGATCCGGTATAAAACGATCAGCGTTTATCCCGAAGGGATAGGTCCGGCATTGAGTGAATCCTTTATCATGAAAAAGGATCTACAGACTTATACCGATTTTTTCATGATCTATTTCATCACTCAGTGGGTGGATTCTCAAAGCCGCACAGTTCCCGATGCCATGAACCTAGTGGGCCGTTTCGATAGCGCGCGGGCTTTCTTGCGTCAGAAAAACTTTGGGTCCGGGCTGGAAAAATGTATCTATTTGCTAAATCCTGAAATTCATTGCCTTTCGGAAAAGCTCTCGAAGTTTCAGGTGCGCACACCGGAAGAATTGATGGTGGCTCTGGAAAAAATATCCGCATTGTCCAGCCGTCCGACGATGTTTTTTGACCGGCATATCTCTGCGTTTTTATCGGTTAAAGACAGGAAGAATATCGATCCATACTTGCATGATATGGGATCACCAGAACTGCACAGAAGGATGTATGCGGAACTGATGACCCTTGCGACCATCCAGAAAAGATCGCAAATGCAGCCGTTTCCTGGGATCGCTTCGTGGCTTGTTGAAAATCTGGAACCGATGTACGAACGGTTTCATGATCGCATGTTGCGAAAGGAATTGAAAAAGAAGGCTGAAAAATCGAAAGAAGCCGGCGATCTGACAAAAATTGCCGCCATGTTCAATTCGCCCAGTATTTACAGCGAAGACAATATGAATTTTAGAAAATCCATGCGGTCTTACTACGAACTGGAAAAAGAAAGCCGGAAGATTGAATATGAATTGCGAGATGAGGCGACGATGGGTCGGGATACCGGACGGCAGATCGCCGCAGTCGTTGCCGGTGTAATTTCCGCGATCATTATATTGGTAACGGCGTTCAGTTCCATGCATGGGCACGCGGCACCGTTTTAGGAAAAAGTCATGGCAAAGAAGAGAAAAAAAAGAAATTTCGGGTGGAAGGCACAGATCTTTTTGATCTTGCTCATTTTGCTCTGCGTTCTGTTTTCTTCGGTTGCCGTTTTGATGATTGTTGGCATGATTCCGACCGTCGTCGCCTTGATCGTGGACAGGACGGAAGGACGGATGCGTGCCGTCACCGTGGGGGCCATCAATTTCGCAGGATGCGCGCCGTTCATGATCGAAGTCTTCAAACGCGGGAACAATCTTGAATTGGCAATCAATTATATCGTGCAACCGCGCACGATTGTGGTCATGTATTTTGCCGCGGCCATCGGATATGTTCTGGATTGGGCCCTGACGGGTATCGTATCGTCCATAATGGTTCAAAAACAAAAGCGTCGTCTAATTGCTATCAACGAAGAAAAACAGCAGTTGATCGAGCGGTGGGGGAACGAGGTCACAGGCACAATTCCGCTCGACGAATACGGATTTCCAAAGAAGGATGATTTTGCGCAGGTTGAAGCGGAAGCCGTTTCTTAAAGTTTTCTTAAACTCTATCCTGTAGGATGAAAAGATACCAAAAGCATGCAAGGCAATTTGCGCCAGCGTGCTTTTTGTACATCTGGGGCAATCTTGTATTTTAGATAAATATCATAGAAATTGTATGGGCGGGATGTTCAAAAAATGGTGGAAAGGAAAAGACGCTGTCGCGGCTGTGGAATTCAGCCTTGTCGGCCTGCCGTTTATTTTCCTGACCGCAGGGATTATAGAGCTTGCCGTGATGTTCACCACGCAAAGCGTGTTGCAGGAGGCGACCTTTACGGCTTCGCGTCTGATCCGCACGGGACAGTTACAGAAATCCGGCGGTAATCCCGAAGAAGAATTCAGAACGGCCGTATGCGATTTTGCGCAATCTTTGATCCCTTGTTCCAGTATCCAGTTTCAAGTGCAGCAGCTTCCCTCTTTTTCCGATGCGGAAGATGCTCCGCCGGAATTTGATGAGGACGGAAACCTTCAGAATACCGGTTTTGATCCGGGGTCTGAAAACGATGTCGTACTGATCCGCGTGGCCTATAACTATCCGGTGCGTACGCCGATGATGCAGCCGATTTTGGCCAATAACGGCGATAAAAGAACCCTGTTTTCGACCATTGTGTTGGAAACAGAACCGTATCAGGGGTTTTAGATGAAAAAATTTCTGATTTATATCGGTGTTAAAACGAAAATCATCCGCTGGGCGGTGGAAGAAGATGCCACGGCATTTATCGAATCTGCCATTCTGATGCCCGTTTTGGCCAGCATGCTGATGGGTGTTTATGATATTGGGCAGGGAATTGCGACGAACCAGCGCGTGATCGGTGCTTCGCAAATTATCGGCGATCTGATCGCACGGAACCGGAATCTTCAATACGCCGATCTTCAGGATATGATAAAGGCAGGCGAACTGGCGATTGACCCTTATTCGAAAACGCCTTTTGGGTATGACATTGTCAGTATCCAGTTTGATGTGGATGGAAATCCCGTCATTTTATGGCGTGTCACGCACAATACGGCGGCCAACGATACGGCGGTGGCCAGCACGCGCGGACTGGGCTCTGCGGGGGACGGGTTGGTTGTTGTGACGGCAACGTATGATTACCAGCCGTATTTTTTCAACTTTATTTCAAGCCATATAAACATGAAAGAAGTTGCCTTTTTACACGGCCGTCGGAGCGCAACGGTGGCGTGTGCCGATTGTCCGGGGGCAACATAAAAAACGGGCGGGGTGTATCATGATGAAGAAGAAAACAATAAAACCATATTGGCGGGAAACGCTTGGGGTTGTGGCCGTCTGGTTCGGGCTTGTCGGGCCTGTGGTCATCGGCGTTGTCGGTCTTTCTGTGGATGTCAGCCAGACCTATCTGGTGCGTGAACGATTGAGCCGCGCTCTGGATGCCGCGGCATTGGCCGCGGCGGCCATGAACTCCGATGACGATACGGTGATCGAACAAAAGGTCAATGATTTTATCGATGCGAACTATCCCGACGACAAAATCGGTATGACGGTGGATGTGCAGGTCGAAAATCATGCGGACACGTTATACGTGAACGCTACGGCCGAACTGAACACGTCATTTATGAAGATTTTCGGCCACAACACGGTCGATGTCACGGTCGATGCGGAAGTAACCAAGGAGGTCAAGGCGATCGAGGTTGCTCTGGTGATGGACGTGACAGGTTCGATGAATACCAACAACAATATTGCCACGCTCCGCACGGCGGCCACGGATTTCGTGAATACCATGTTTGAACGGGTAACGGACCATAATTACCTGAAGATCGGCTTGGTGCCATTCAGCTCTTCGGTCAATGTCGGTCCTTACGGGTTGGGAAAAACCTTGTCCGGCGCAACATACGATACGCCGTTCGTCAACAACCCTAGCAACCTGGCCTATAGCACGACCAACAATAATCTATGGGGTGGTTGTGTGCTTGAAAGCCTGACCTACCCTTTGGATACACAAGATCACGAAGGACCGTGGGATATGTACCGCTATTGCCGGACAAGCACAGGGGCGGTAATCCCGAACTGTGATACGACGCGCAGCGGAAGACGCCCGAACTATACCTACACGGCAAACCAGAACCAGAATTACCTGTGCCCAAAGACGCCGATCACGCCGCTGACCAACAACCAGAGTGAATTGTTGACCGGCATTTCGTCTCTGACTGCGGCGGGAAATACTTACATCAATACCGGGCTCGTGTGGGGCTTGCGTGTCCTGTCCCCCGATTACCCGTTTACGGAAGGCGTGTCCTATAGCAATCAAGACTGGTCGAAGGCCGTAATCCTGATGACCGATGGAACGAATACGATGAACAGCTATTATTCCATCTACGGCCCAACGGCCAACCATTCGATCACGCCTGCCGATCTGGACAACCGGACGCTGGATGTTTGCGATGCGTTAAAGGAGAAAAAGATTCTGGTCTATACCATAACCTTTGATAGCGGCGTGGATCAGGCGACCAAGGATTTGTTCCAGGAATGCGCCACGCAGCCCAGTATGTGGTATGACGCCCCCTCGCAACAAAAGCTGATCGAGGTGTATCAGACGATCGCCAAGGAATTGTCGAACCTCTACCTCTCGAAATAGAGGCTCAGAGGCCAAAGCGAAGAAAAGCGGGGATTATATGAAGTAATCCCCGTCTTCGTTTCTAAGGATCCATGAGTCTTTGATTCTTAAATAGAGTCTCTGTGAAATAGTTTTACCTGTTTTATCAAGTATAGAAAGTGCAAATATTTTGATTTTTAAAGTAAATATCAAATAAAAGCATTTGTATAAAAATTTATATAAATTCTTTTCATTGTAAAAGACATAAAAATTATGAATATTCGTCCTCATTCTCTAGTAAAAGCCACTTTTTTTAACCACTCTTTAAATTCTTATGATATATTCTTATTAGAACGGTAGGGGTTAAAGGACGTTCTGTCCGGGCCCATATAAAAACCAAAAGCATTAAACTTGTTGGAAACCAAACGAAGGAGACTGTTTCTATGACCAAATTGTTTGCAAAATTTGCCAAATCCGAAGATGGCGCAACAGCGATTGAATATGCTCTGATCGCAGCCGGTATTTCCGTTGCGATCGTGGCGACCGTGCTTCTGCTCGGCGGCCAGATCGACACCGTGTTCAATGACATTCTGACGGCTCTCGGCGGCTAATGAAAAAGGGGAGATCGTTCCCTGTATAAAATTCGGGGCCTGCCAGAGACATAAGGCTGGCGGGCCCTTTTTCAAAAAAGTTCTCATTCTTCCTTTCACAGCCATCACACACATAAACGGTTAGGTCTGCTCCCATGACGTTGTTTGTTGTCGTCTTTTGCATGCTGGTTGCGCTCGGCTTCGGGATCGCGTCCGCTATTTCCGATTTCAAATCCATGACCATTCCGAACGTCTATGCGGCCGGTATCGTGCTGGCCTTCGTTCCGGCCTATGCCGCGGATCTTCTGACCGGGCAAGGCGCGGAATTTTTTGCCGCCTGGTCTTCGCATCTGATTGCGGCCGGCGCGGTCTTCGTGGCCACCTTTATCCTTTTTTCGCTTAAGGTCATGGGGGCCGGAGATTCAAAACTTTGCAGCGCGTTTGCGCTCTGGACGGGTTTGTCGGGCCTTGCGCCCCTGCTTTTCTATATGGCCATCACCGGCGCGTTGCTGGGGCTTGTCACAAAACTTCTGAACAAAAAGGTTCTTTTTGCCAATGCGGCGGAAGGGAGCTGGATCGACAAATCGCAAAAGGGCGGCATGGGGGTTCCCTATGGCATCGCCATCTGTCTTGGCGCGATGATTGCATTCTATCAACTGGGGTATTTCTCTCCTGAAAAAATTCTCCTGCTGACAGGAAATATGGAAAGCCAACAATAAGATTGGCGTTTTAAATATGCGGGTACGTGCGTTTCAAGGTTTCTTAACCAATAAACGCTATTTTATGGGTGTGTAGTCTTTTTTTGTTTTTGTGTTTTCTCTCACCTTTTAAATGCGCCTTCCCGCAGATGACGGGGTTTCTTTCACGAAACCCGCATTTGGACAACGGAGTCTTGAAATGAATAAAAACGTGATGATCGTTCTGGCCGGTGGTTTTGTGGTCGCTATTCTGGTGGCCGTGCTGGTACAGGCTTCCCTTGGTGGAAAATCCGGCGGCACAAAAGGGCCGCAGGTTCAGGTTCTGGTTGCGGCAAAAGATTTGCCGATCGGGACCGAACTGGGCGATTCCGATTTGAAATGGCAGGCATGGCCGGGAGAGCGCGCGTTTACAGGCGCGATTATCCGCAAAGATGACGAACAAAAAGCCTCCGATGCCCTAAAAGGCCGGACGATCGAACCTGTTTCCGCGGGGCAGCCGGTTCTGCAAAGCTATATTTTCAAAGAAGGCAAAGGAAACCTTGTCGCCGCGATGATGAAAAAAGACATGCGCGCGGTGGCTATTCCGGTGAAGGCCGATACGATGGCTGGCGGTTTCGTATCGCCCGGCGATTATGTCGATGTCATTCTCACATATTCCTACACCGTGGACCGTGCCAACAAAACGGCCGAAACGGATGCCTTTATCAATAAACACGCCTCCGAAACGATTCTCAGCCACGTTCGCGTTCTGGCCGTTGACCAGGAAGCGGGCCGCGATCAGGAAAAAGCCAAAATCGCACGGACCGTGACGCTGGAAGTCGATGCCAAGGGCGCGGAAAAAATCGCGTTGGGCGCCAAAATGGGTGACCTGCGTCTGGCCTTGCGCCGCATGGGCGATGAAACGGTTGTCGAAGGTGACAACGGCCTGACCACCGATGTGGAAATGAGCCGTGCCATTCAAAACGTGAACCGTATTAAAAGCGGCGGTTCCGGCAGCGGCCCGGTTCGTATCTATGACGGCACCACGGTTATTGAAATGCGTCCGCATGGCGGAGCCGAAATAGTGTTTGATGAAAAGAATTCCGGTTCTGCTGCCGATAGCGATGGCGCACCGGCGAACGAAGAAAACAACGATTCCGCAGAGAGAAATTCATCGGAAGGTGAAGAATGAAAACGACAATGATGAAAAAAGCTGTATGCCTTCTCGCAGCAATGGTTCTGGCCGGTGCTTTTCCGGTTGCCAAAGCCTATGCCGACAAAGGGGACTTGACGCTCAAGCAAATGGATGACGGCCGCGTCAATCTGATGCTCGGCAAGGCCGAAATGATCACAACCAGCGGCAAGGTGGCCGATGTTATGGTGGCCAATCCGTCCGTTGTGGACGTGATGGCGGTCAAGGCGAACCAGCTTTATCTGGTTGGAAACGCCCTCGGCGAAACCAACATCATGATTCTGGATACGGATGGAAACGTCCTGAAAAAAATGAATGTCCATGTCCAGATGGATACGGCCAAACTCGAAACCATGGTTCATGAACTGTATCCGAACGAAGCGGTCAAGGTTCGGGCCCTGACCGATCAGGTTGTCCTGACCGGAAACGTATCGACGCCTGCGGTTGCCAACAGCATTGTCAATCTGGTCAGCCATTATGCTGGCGAAATTCAGCAGGCAGCCGGACAGACGCCGGATCAGTTGATCGTAAACATGCTAAACGTGAACGGCGAACAACAGGTAATGCTGAAAGTCCGTATTCTTGAGGCTTCGCGCAGTGCTTTGAAAGATCTGGGTGTTGAAACATCTGTACAGAATGTCGGCGGCAGTGCGCTTACCGGTGCGCTCGCGGCGGCCTCTGGCCTTGGCCTGACGGCACCGGCACAGTTGGGTATTCTGGCCTTGTCCTACAGCTCTTCCGGTTTTGGCCCGCTGAATTTCGTGGCCCGCGCTCTGGAAGACGAAGGAATCGTCAACACGCTTGCCGAACCGAACCTGACCGCCATTTCCGGTGAACAAGCCGGGTTCCTCGCCGGTGGCGAAATTCCGATCCCGACCGAAATCGACCGGAACGGAAACCTGATTTACGAATTCCATCCGTTCGGCGTCAGCTTGAACTTCCGTCCGACCGTGATGTCCGAAAGCCGGATCAGCCTTGAAATGTCCACGGAAGTCTCCAGCGCAAGCTACGACAATAACCTACAGCTCCAAGGGATTACGGTTCCGACCTTTAACGTCCGCCGTGCCGAAACGACTGTGGAATTGCCGAGCGGCGGAACATTGATGATCGCAGGTCTTCTGCAATCGGATACGGTTTCGTCCCTGACCAGCATTCCCGGGATCAACAAGGTTCCGGTGGTGGGCGATCTTTTGAAATCAGATTCGTTCCAGCGCAATGAATCCGAACTGGTGGTTATGATTACCCCCTATCTGGTGCGTCCGTTCGCGCAGAACCAGGCGGCGGCCGCAGCCCCTGCGCCGGACAAAACAGCCACGAACCTGAACGATATTCCGCGTCTGAGCATGGACGATCTTGAATCCCTGCCGGGTGAAGAAGACGGAAAATCAGGATCAAAATTCGCCATGGCTCCTGCCGCCGGATTGTCGCAACAAACCATGTTAAAGGACACGCCCGTCGGCAATGCTCCGGCCGCGCCTGTGGAACATGAACAAAACACCGCGAACAATGTTTTCGAAAGTAACATCAAGCGCACCTACAATTCGAAAAAGGTGAACGCGATGATGAAAGACATGGGCCAATTTGGATACATAATGGATTAAGGACCGGACAATGAAAAAAATAGCCTCGTTTTCACTTTTGCTGGTTTGTACGGCTTTGTCATCGGGATGCGCGCGTCAATCCACGCCGTCCATGATGAATAATGAGCGCCCGCAACTGGTTTCCGAAACCAATATGGAACAAATGCCCGTATCGCAGGTGACAAAAGGATACCTTTACAACGTCTCCGATAAATACAAACGATTCGGCGCCGATACATTGCATCTTTCGCTGGGCTACGACCCTGCCGATAAAAGCTATGGCGCGATGAAGGCGTATAATGATCTTGCCGGTATCAAAAGCCAGCTGGCCGAATTCGGTGTCAGATCCGTATCCGGTGAAACGGTCAAAACTTCCGGTGCCAAACCCACGCTGATGGTGTCTTATGATGCGGTGAACGCACAGGCTCCGGCCGGATGCCGTAATATGCCGGGGTTCGACGATGGTCTGACCACCGCTGAAATCGGCAGCTATAAATTCGGTTGTTCGGTGGATTCGATGCTGGCCAAACAAATTTACCGCCCGTCCGACATGGCCGGCGTCAGCGTATCGGAACCGGCTGATGGCCGCCGATCATCGAACACGGTTGAATATTACCGCGTTGTGGACCCCAAGGAAGCCGAAGGTGATTTGAATAAATTTACCAGTTCGGATGCCAAAACGAACTAAGCAGGCCGGAGGTAGGTGAGGGGACGTGAGTACGGAAACTTCTATTTTATTGCCCGGCGCAACGGTTGATCTTTTCTTGAAAGACAAACCGACGATCGAGGCTGCCAAAAAGTTGGAAGACGATTGGCGTTTTGCGCGCGTGAATGTACGGGTTCAAGAAGGCGATGTCGAAACCGCCATCCAGAATTATGCGGAAATCACGTCGCCGGAAATCATCATCATCGAAACGGACACGACGGACCCGTCTTTTATAGAACGTCTTGGGGCCCTTTCCGGTCATTGCGGGGAAAATACCAGCGCGATTGTGATCGGCCCCGTCAATGATGTAAACCTGTACCGCAGCCTGACAGCGATGGGGGTCAGCGATTATCTGGTTTATCCGGTTCCCTATGAAACATTGAGCGAAGTGATCGCCTCCAGCCTGATTGAAAAGCTGGGTGCGAGCGGCAGCCGCATGGTCGCCCTGATCGGGGCGAAGGGCGGGGTGGGCGTATCATCGATTGCACAGGCGATGGCGGATGCTTCTGCCAATCTTTTGGGTCAGAAAACATTGATTCTGGATGCCTGTGGGGCCTGGTCTTCCCTTCCTGTCGGGATTGGTTTCGAACCGGTGGCGAGTACGCAAGAGGCCATCAAGGCCGTGTTGTCGCGTGATGCGGATTCGGTCAAACGGATGACGCAACAGATTGGCGAAATGCTCTTTGTTCTGGCCACGGGCCTTGAATCCATGCTTGATTCACACGTTGCCTCCGCCCAGTTTGAAGAAATTCTCAACAATGCCCTTTCCAGCTATCCGGTGGTGATCGTTGACCTTTCGGGCGCGACGCCGGACATGAAAAAAACGGTCTTGACCCGTGCACATGAAATTGCACTGGTGTCCACGCCCATGCTTTCGTCGTTGCGGGCCGCGCGATCGTTGATGCAAGAAGCCAAAAAGCTGCATGGCGGGCAGGCAAAGAATATCGACCTGATCGTCAATATGTCCGGGATCGCGCCGGGAAAAGAAGTGCCAAAGGCCGACATAAAAACCGCCATGGATTGCGATCCGGTCGCCGTGTTGCCGTTCGATCCGAAATTGATGGCGGCCGCCGAAAACGAAGGACAAAAACTTTCCGCCACAAAACCGGGACAGGATTTTGTCCAGTTGATCATGCCCGTCTTGCAAAAAGTGGTCGGTAAGGATTTCGTTGCAACGGAAAAACAAACCGATGATGGCCTCCTTGGCGGCCTTCTTGGAAAACTCAAAACAAAAAAGTAAACGGAAGGAGGGTTCATGTTCGGTAAAAAGCAAGATGGCATGACGCCTCCGGCAACGCCTGCCGCCGCCAAACCCGCGGCAGAGCCAAAAAAACAAGAGGTAAAGACCGAAGTGACCGCGCCGGCCGCAAAACCTGCGGCAGAAAAACCGGTCGCCACTGCTGCTGCCGCCACGGCACCGGGTGAAGACAAAGCGGCAAAGCCCGTCAAAACGATGGATGATGACGTTCTGGAGGTTCATGTCGAGGAAACGGATGAACCGACCGCCGCGCAGAGCATGGATTCTCTGCGCCTTCAACGCGCGCGCAACCGGATCTGGCTGGATCTTCGTGACGGGATCGATCTGAAAGCATTGGCACGCATGAAGGCCGAAGAGGCCAAGAACGAGGTCAACGCCGCCGTCGAAGAAATTGCAAGGTTCCGCAATATCGATGTGACGCCGACGGAACTTGCCAGCATTGCCCGCGAATGCACAAACGACATGTTGGGCTTTGGCCCGCTCGAAGAACTGCTCGAACGCGATGACATCGCCGATATTATGATCAACGGGCCGGACACCACCTATATCGAGGTGAGCGGAAAGATTGAAAAATCCCGTATCCGGTTTCGTGACAACCAGCATTTGACGACGATCGCGCAACGGATCGTGGGGGCGATCGGTCGCCGTGTCGATGAATCTTCACCGATTTGCGATGCGCGTTTGCCTGATGGTTCGCGTGTGAACGTGATTATACCGCCGCTGGCAGTGGATGGCGCTTGCATGACCATCCGGAAATTCAAAAAAGACAAACTGACGCTTGAAAAACTTCTTGAATACGGGGCGATGACGCCAAGCGCGGCCAAACTGATCATGGCGATCGGCCGCTGCCGCGTGAACGTGCTGATTTCCGGCGGTACGGGATCGGGGAAAACCACGATGCTGAACTGTCTGACCCGCTATATCGAAGCGGGCGAACGGATTATCACCTGCGAAGATGCCTGCGAATTGCAATTACAACAACCGCACGTCGTGCGCCTTGAAACACGCCCGGCCAACCTTGAAGGCGTCGGGGAAATCACGATGCGTGATCTGGTGCGGAACTGCCTGCGTATGCGTCCCGAACGCATTATCGTGGGGGAGGTTCGCGGCCCCGAAGCGTTCGATCTGTTACAGGCAATGAATACGGGCCATGACGGTTCCATGGGAACGGTTCACGCCAACAACCCGCGTGAAGCCATTACCCGTATGGAAAACATGATCGCCATGGGCGGTTTGAATTTGCCGCAGGCCGCGGTGCGCGAACAGATTGCATCCGCCGTCAATGTGATTATCCAGGTGCAGCGTTTGCGCGATGGTTCACGGAAAGTCACCCATATTTCCGAGATCACGGGTATGGAAGGCGATGTCGTGACAATGCAGGATTTGTTCCATCTGGAATTTTTGGGCGAAGACGAACGCGGCAAGTTGATAACCAAACTGACCTCTTCGGGTATGCGTCCGAAATTCTGGGATAAAGCGCGCCAGTTCAATGTGGAAAAACTGGTTCTGGACGCGATGGAGGAAGCCTATGGATAAGAACATGATCATTATGATTGTGTCTTTATCGCTCGTGCTGGTGATGACCGGCATGATTGCTTTTTTGCTGGTTTCGTCCAAAAACAAAAAGAAAAACCGCATGATGACCGTAATCCGCGGTTCGACACCGGATGGCGGAACAAAAAAAAGCGCAAAGGATATGCGCCGCGAAGCTCTGGCCAGAAAATTGAAGGAAGGGGCTGCAGAAACTGAGGAAGAAGAAGAAAAAAAGAAAAAAAGCCTTTCGAGCAGGCTGGATCAGGCGGGTTTGAAAATCACACCACACCAATACTGGCTTTATTCCTTCTTGTTTTCGTTTGTCATGACAGGTCTTGTCTATCTGTGGGGCAAGAGTAATTTTGTAATCATCATGACGGCGATCTTCACCTTTATGGGGATTCCGAAATTTATTTTGAAGAAGATGATTGCCCGCCGGCAAAAGAAATTTTTGTCCGAACTGGCGGACGCGCTCGATGCCATGACGCGGCTTTTGCGGGCGGGTATGCCGGTCAGTGAAGCCATCAAGATGGTGGCAAGGGAATATACGGGGCCGATCGGTGATGAAATGGGCCGTATTTTCGACCAGCAAAAGATTGGCGTTTCGCTTCCCGAAGCGGTGCAGGAATCCGCCCGCCGTATGCCACTTCCTGAAATGCAGATGTTTGCCACCGCCGTGACCATCCAGGCGCAAACGGGGTCTTCCTTGTCTGAAATTCTTGAAGGACTTGCCAAGGTGATCCGTGCGCGGTTCCGCCTGAAACGTAAAGTGCAGGCGTTGTCGTCGGAGGCGAAATCCTCCGCCCTTATTATCGGTTGCCTTCCTGTTTTTGTGGCGGGGGCCATGTATTCGATCAATCCGGATTATATCAGCCTGCTGTTCGTTCACCCGACTGGGAAATGGATGCTGGGCGGTGCGCTTTTCTGGATGTCTTGTGGCGTGTTCGTCATGCGACAAATGATTAACTTCAGGGTGTGATATTTCCATGGAACTGACGACCAATCTTTTGATTACGGTGGGAAGCGCGGTTGCGGCAGCGGCGTCCTTTGCGGCTTTTGTTTACCCCTTTTTGCAAAGGGAAGATAAAAAAGAGCGTTTCAAAAATGTCATCGAGAAAAAACGCAAAGCCTTGTTTGAAGCAACGAAGGAAGAATTGAACCGCAAAGGCCCGAAGAGCCTGTCGGCCAAGGATTCCATGACCGCGATGTTCAAAATCCAGCGGCTGGCCGGGGAATACGGGGAAAAGGTGCGTTTGACTTTGTTGCAGGCCGGTATCCGCGGGCCGACGGCACCGTTGAAATATATGCTGACGCAAATCATATTGCCGGTCATTCTTGTCTTGTTTGCGTTTTTGGTCATTTCGAAATCGACCAAGGATATTCCGCCCGTGGCCTCGGTTGCCATTATTGCCGCGGCGGCATTGACTGGGTTTTTCCTTCCCAGAATCCTTGTAAAAAACACGGCAATCAAACGCCTGGAAGAAATCAACCTGACCTTTCCGGATTCGCTCGACATGATGTTGATTTGTGTGCAAGGCGGGATCGGGCTGGAACAAACGGTTGATCGTGTCGCACTGGAAGTGGCGGAACATTCACCGATCCTGGCCGAAGAACTTGCCATCCTCAGTGCCGAAATGGCGATGTTGAATGACCGCCGCACGGCGTTGTCTGATTTTGGCAAACGGGTGGGGGGCTTTGGGAAATCTTTTGCCACGGCCCTTATTCAGGCCGAACAATACGGGACATCCGTATCACAGGCCTTGCGTGTCATGTCCGACGAATTACGCGACATCCGGATGGCGAAGGCGGAACAAAAGGCTGCTTCCTTGCCGCCGAAACTGACCGTGCCGATGATTGTATTTTTCCTGCCAGCCCTGTTCATTGTGATTCTGGGCCCCGCCGGAATCAAAATCTCCGAAACCTTCTGATGGTTCGGCCGGTGGTTACTGGCTTTTACCGAAGTTTTTCTTTTTTTCCGGCGTTTGCGCGGCCGGTTCCACTTTTTCCGGCGTGATGGCTTTTGGTGCCGCGGTTGCCTTTGCCTCAACGGGTTTTTCAACCTTTTGGGGTTCTTGTACCGGTGCCTCCACTTTTTTCACAGGGGCCGGGGTTTTGGCTTTCTTTTCTTCGGCGGCCTGTTTGATCAGGAAATCATCGGCGGATTCTTTCAATGTGTTGATGATGCGCATATTGCGCTCCAGTTCGATCCGCCCCGGTGAAATTTCCTGTGCTTTTTTAAGCATGTCGATCGCCTGATCCAGCTTGTTTTGCGAAGCAAGGTTCAGCGCGAGGTTGTTCATGATCGGCGCGGGATCGCCTTTCCAGTTGTCGATACCGCGGCGAAAGGCGACTTCGGCCTGTTCGTGATAGTTTTGCGCATCCAGTGCAGTGCCCAATGCCATGAACGCACGGCCTGATTTTGGGTCCAGTTCGACCGCGCGGCGGGCGGTCAGCTCTGCCGATTTATATTGGCCCAATGAAAGTTCGACCATCGAAAGTTCCGTTACGGCATCCGCATAGGCCTTGTCGCCATCTGCATAGGGGGCGAGCACTTGCCGTGCGCGGTTCAGTTGCCCGTCTTCGCGCAAGGCTTGTCCGAAACTGGTGGCAACGGCAGGATCGTCCGGGTTGCGTTGATAGATTTTTTCAAGAAGGATCAGCGTGTCCGTTTTGTTGCCCGATGCTTTTGCTTCCTGCACCGCGCGCTCCAGAATGGCGTCAACGCGCTTGGCTTCGCTGACATTCGACATGTTGGTGTTGCCGCCGCCGGAACTGGCGCAGGCACCCAGGGCCAGAATGGATACGGAAAGAGAGGCCAGAACGAGGCCGCGTGACATAGAAGCCATGAAAATTACCCTTGTGCTGTGCATGGGCCGGGGTTTTAAAACCCGGCTTTATCGTTATTGGGCGGAAGAGGTGGAGGAAGTGCTCTCCTTCCCGTCCGCGTTTCCTATTTCATGGCACATATCGGGGCAAAAATAAACACTTGTAGGCTTGCAATCCGTTCCTTGTGGGACGGTGCCGCAACTCCGGCGGATTCGCACATAATCCTGTTTGGGGGCGGAGACGACGACGTGTCTTTGCATAACAATATTGCCGTCCTTGTCCAGAACGGTGAAATACGTGGCCCCGGCCGCTTTGGGAATCACCACGGCCAGACGCGGCGTATCCAGGACGACCTTGACATGGTCGGGATTGCCGATGATGACCGAATGGGCATCGCGGTCAAGCCGCACCAGTTCGGATTTGTCCGGCGAAAGGTTGAGCACGGGATGGGTTTCCCCGGACAGGCTTTCCGTCGGGGTGGCCGAAGATTGTGCGGATACCGGCGGCATCAGATCGCCTTGTTGCGGCTGGGCCATGGCTCCTGCCGTCATTGTGGTTAATGCTAGGGCGGAAACGTATATAAGCGTTTTATAATTCATTGCGTGAAACATCCGGGAAAACCGTTGAAGAAATTGGGGGCCGCCAAAAGACCTGACGCGCCCATAAAAATAGTATATCTTTTTTGGGCCGTTTCGGCACGTCTTTTCTGTTTGAATTTTCATAAAATTGTCTTTGTTTTGCGGGCACTTAATCCGCAAAAAACGAACGGCGCAAAGGTGGCCTTTTTGTGAGATAGAACGAAATTTGATAAAATTTTAGGAATCTTTAACCGGCGTCATGGTTAAATGGTAAGTGGGGCAAAATATGATAAGGGACGATATGTGTAAATCTTCCGAACAGGTGCGGCATCGTAACCACGCAAGCGGGTTTACGCTGGTGGAGTTTGCCATTGTGATGGTCATCTTCGGGATTCTGCTCGTTCCCATTTTACAGCTTTACAAACATTATGCGCAGGAAAAAGTACGGATTGCCACAAACACGGCACAAAGCGAAACCGCAAATGCTCTTGGCGTTTTTTACAGTAAAAACGGACGGTATCCTTGTCCGGCTGGTTTGAATTTACCGCCGACAAATGCGAATTATGGTCTTGAGGATTGCACGGGTGCCACGGCTCTGGCTGTCGGTGCGTGTACGCCCGATCAGGTTTGTAAGGCCCAGGGGCTTGGATCGGGGCCGCAAAACGTGCTGATCGGGGCTGTTCCTTTTGCCACGCTTGAAATGGAGGGCCTATATGCGCTTGATGGTCGCCATAACAAACTTTATTACATGGTGGGCGAAGGTCTGACCAACTCCGCCACTTTTGTGACGTCCGGTCCGCAAATCGAACAATTGTCCGCGGGCAGCCCTGTTTCAAATCCTTACAGCCCCGCAAACCCCACGGGGAATCCGCTGTTGCAAGGCATTATTTTTTCGACGGGAACCAATGGAACGGGAACGTATTCCAACAACGGCGTGTTACAGGCTCCTTGTACGGGTGCAGGACTGGATGTTGAAAATTGCAACATGGACGGCATGATTTTTGCTGGACAATATTCCGAAGCGGCTGGCGCTAATTATTTTGACGATGTTCTGGGTCTGCAGGCCTGGGTAAACCCGAACTTGTGGGATTATGTGCCGTCGGGGGGCAACAGTATCGAAAGTAAGAACACCGGGAATGTCGGCATCGGTACCAACAATCCGCAATACAAACTGGATGTCGTTGGTGATGTGCGGGCTGATGGTGCACTGAATACACAACAAATTTGCTATCAAGATACATCGACAACACCCCCTACAACCAACTGCTTCAGTGTCGATAAAATTGGTGGTCCCGTAAACGTGGCCTGGACGTGCCCTCCGAACGAGTTCATGGTCGGCCTTGCCTCAGGACAACAACAATGCGTAACCGTACCCTTGGCCAATATAACAAATGTTGTTTGTGCTCCGGGTACTTATATACAAAGTATTGATACAACAACAACTCCGCCAAGCGTGGTGTGCGTCCCATGAAAAATTGTAAACAAAAAGGTTACACACTCGTTGAAATGGGACTTGTCGTCGTCCTGCTCGGAATCGCCTTTGCGGCAGCTATCCCGATTTATTCCCTTTATCTGAAAGAAAGAGCGCAGAGCACCACCGAAGAAAAAATGGTGGATGTAAAAGATGAAATTGAAAAATACCGTGACCGCACCGGTGCGTATCCATGTCCTGCTGCGATCGACTTAAAGGAAGGCGATCCGAACTACGGTATTTCCGCTGCGAATTGCTCTACGTCCGCGCTGGCCGCCGGAAGCTGCAGCAACGGGATTTGCGCGGAAGACGGTGTTCTGCAGGTAACGGATAGCAGCAACAACCTTTACACCCCGAAAGTTTTAAGGGGGATGATCCCGTTCCTTACGCTGGGAATGCGTGAAAGGGATGCGCATGACGGCTACGGGAACAGGATTAGCTATGCCGTGACACAAAAATTGACGGATCCATTGACGTATGACGAAGACGAAGGTGGCATCCGGCTGATCGATGGCAGCAACAATATCCTGACAACCACGATCAATGGTGAAGGCGCGGCACACTTTGTTCTGATCTCCGCCGGCGAAGACCGGGTCGGGGCCTATTCTTACAAGGGAATCGTGGGGGTTCCTTGTTCGACAACCAATCTTCAGTCGCAGAACTGCGATACCACCCCTCAGGCTATTTACAGGGTTAGCGAACGGGGAACTGCCGGGAATAATTTTGATTTTGATGATTTTGTGAAATTCAACGCGCTGAAGGTTCCCGTCATCTGGCGTCTTGTGGAAGATCCGTCAAACCCCGGTACCTATTTCACCGTATCGACGCAGAACAAAATGATCGGTGTCGGCACCAACGCGGTCGGGACGGAAAAGCTGGCGGTATCCAAGGATTTGGCGGCCAGCAATTCATATATTACGACCAAAGTTCCCGCAGCTCCCGTGAAGACGCAATTGTGCGAACAAAATGGCGCGGATTGTTTTGATGTGATGGATATTGCCGGCGTGCAATCCTGCCCAACGGGTGAATACATGGTTGGTTTTGTGAACGGGAATATAAGCTGTGCTCCTGTTACGGCAACGGGTTGCTCCGGCGGGGCAAGAATGGTTGGGATTGATGCGAACGGCGTACCTTTTTGTAGTACACCACCACCACCAGTCGTGAACCCAGTGATATGTCCGGCCACGTTGGAACCGGTTTGTGCAAACGGTGCCGTTTGGTTGAATCAGGCCACGCCCGGACAACAACAGACTATCCAGTTCAACAGCAGAAAAGAATACTGGGAATGTGATGCCGCCGGAAACTGGCAACAATACCGAAATCCATCGGGGTCGTGTAACTGTGTGGCTGGAACTGTCACCACGACGAGTGCGGCGACGTGTACGGCTCTGGGGCTGACAGGTTCTCAAACGTCGACCACGACAACGGTTTGCGGCGCGAATTACAGCCAGACAACGGTGGTGACTACACCTTGTACGGCTGGGGCGAATTGTCCTGCCACGCCGATGACCATTTGCCCTGCGAACCAGAATGTTACAATAACATTGCCAATCAGGCCCGCGGGACATGTCTCTAGAACTTATGGTCCTTATGGAACATACATTGTGAATTATCTTTGCAACAACGGCACTTGGGTACTGCGGTCGCAGGCAGGTTCCTGTACAGCAACATTGACGGGATGCCCTTCGCAATCGGTTAATGTGTGTGGTACGGGCTTTACCTTGGGTGCTACCTCCATCGGCCAGACGCAAACGATTACAGGCGCGGCACCGAACAATTCGGTGGTGCAGACTTATGTCTGCCAACTCAACAATACCTGGACGTTAAGTGGTTCTTCGGGATCTTGCTTGCCGACGCTTTTGCCGTGTTCGGCGCAAAGTAAATCCCATTGCGGCCAAACGGCAAACCTCCCCGGATCCCCCGATGGCACGGTATTTCCGACGCCGATCAACAACAACAGCCCATGGTATGATGCGCAATATACGTGCAACAACGGTACATGGACCAAATCGGCAACAGAAAACTGTCCGGCAACGGTCAATTGCCGCTGGAATTCACAACAGGGTCCAACCGGAAATTCTACCAGTTTCTTTACAAGATTGGGAACGACAGGGCCAGGTTGTTCCGGCAGTAACATCACAGAACAAGGAAATAAGGCACCTTCAAGTGGGACCTGTAAAGACGGCTCAAACAACCTGTATGGAAATTGCTACTGTGACTGTACATAAAGGTTTAAAAGCCCCCGATCCGGGGGCTTTTTTATGCGCGGGCGGATTTTAAAATCTCTTCGACCTCTTGCGTCAGATTTCCCAGATGAAATGGCTTGGCAATGACTTTGTGCGGGACGGACTGCAATCCCGGGTCTTGGGTCGTCATCGCGGCAAAACCGGTGATGAACATAATTTTCATGGAGGGATGTAAACGGGCCGCTTGTGTGGATAGGGCGATTCCGTCCATGCCGGGCATGACAATATCGGTCAGCAACAAATCATACGGGCCCTGTTGAAGGGCGTGCAAGGCTTCCAGCCCGTCACCCAAAGATGTGACCGTATGGCCGGATTTTTCCAGCGCCTTTGCAATAAATCCGCGCATGGCGGCGTCATCTTCGGCCAATAAAATCGTCGCCATGTTATTCCTTCGTTGCTGCCTTTCTTATTCATAAGCCATTGCCTGAATTTGTCCACCGTCCTATAAAAGATTGTCCAAAGGGGGGCGGATATGTCGTCATCATACGGGCTAATTGCCGATATTGGGGCCACGAATGCGCGTTTTGCGCTGGCCGATGAACACGGGTTCCACGATCAACAGGTGTTGGCGTGTGCGGATTATCCGGGCCTTGCCGAGGCGGCGCGGGCCTATCTGGACGGGCTGGGAAAAGATGTTCGTCCCACGCGCGCGGCGGTGGCGATAGCGGGGCCCGTCACGGGCGATTATTTTGAAATGACAAACCATGCGTGGAAATTTTCACAAAATGAAACGCGGGTGGCACTTTCTCTGGACCGGTTTACGTTGATGAATGATTTCCGGGCGATTGCGCTGGCCATCCCTCATTTGAAAAAAGAAGATATTGTGCAGGTGGGCGGCAATCAAATGCCTGTGCCGCAAGGTACGATCGGCGTTGTGGGGCCGGGAACGGGTCTTGGCGTGGCGTCCCTGTTTTGGGATGGCATGCGCTACCGGCCTAATTCCTGCGAAGGTGGACATGTCACGATGCCGGCGAAAACGCAACGCGAATTCGACCTGTTTCGTACCCTGCGTTACAAATATCATCATGTGTCGGCGGAACGCGTGTGTTCGGGCAAGGGGCTGGTGAATATATACAACGCCATCCGCGTTCTGGACGGCGATGAAACCCTGCCGGATCGCACGCCGGAACAGATTGCGCAATGTGCCATCCAAAAAACCTGCAAGGTTTGCGAAGAGGCTCTGGATAAAATGATGGGCTTTCTGGGGACTGTGGCGGGGGATCTTGCCGTAACACTGGGGGCGGGCGGTGGAATATACATTGCGGGCGGCATTCCGGCCAAGCTCGGCGATTATTTTCTGAATTCAAGGTTTCGCGCGGAATTCGAAGCCAAGGGCCGGATGGGGGCTTATTTAAAACCCATTCCCACGTATCTGATCACTCACCCGTTCACGGCGTTTTTGGGGTTACAGAGCGTTTTGCATGAAGATGTTTGATGGCGCGGTCATGAAGCCGTGATAAAAACACCATCGCTGTGATTGCACCGATGCCCGCCCATGCCATGTCTTTTTGCGTATCCCAGACATCGCCCTGCGTTCCCAAAAATTCTTCGGCACCACTGCCGAGCAGGACGGCGGCGATCCATTCGATCAATTCGTAAACGGCACTGATCCCCAGGCATGAAAAAACGATGATGGTAAAAAGCCATTTTCCGGGGCGGAGCGGCGATGTCCGCAGCAGCAATTCACGAATGACGATCGCGGGGATAAACCCTTGGGCAAAATGCCCGATCTTGTCGTAATTGTTTCTGGCACCATCGCCGAAATCGAACAAGGGTACGCGGGCATAGGTATAATGCCCGCCGATCATCAGGATGATGGCATGCACAAGGATCAGGCCGTAAAGAAGATTCGTTAGCGGAAATTTTTTATAGGTTGCGATCATCAATGGCGCGGCGATCAAGGCCGGGGCAACCTCCATCCACCATGTTCCGCGCTCATACGGGGCAATGCCTGACCATATGAGAACGGCCACACCGGATAAGAGGCAGAAAACAGGAAAACGGGCGTTTGAAAGCATCATCGATATGAATTTAAACAAAGCCGCGAAGAAAAGACAGGCTTTTGTCTTTTGCCTTCCGATGCATCGTGCGGGGATGGCCATGCCCGCCGGATGGTGGCGGTCAACCGGTCGGTCAGGGGACGGAAACGATAGGAATCCGGCGTGATTGTGACGGGCAACAGGTCGCCGTTGTAAAAGGGCAGGGAAGGCTGGCCGTGCGGTTTTTGTTCATGTGTCCATTCGAGAAGGCAGAGCGTTCCGTCCATGGATTCCGTAATCGCTGTCTTGTTGTCTTTAAGCCACGAACCGCAATTGGCATAGGTGACGGCCCCTATTTTTTTGAAGGCGGCGATATGGGTATGCCCGCAAATAATGCCTTCGACATCGCTGCGCCGTGCTTCGCGGCACAGGGCCCGTTCAAAATTGTTCAAAAGATTGAGCGCGATTTGCCCGTGATAAGACAGGAACTTGGACAATGAAAATCGCTTGGTTGTTCCTTCCACATCGATGGTGGGGCCTTTGCGGTTTGTGAGGATGTCGTAAATCCGGTCGCTCCATCGCGATACGCGCCCCCGTAAAATGGCGCGGTCAAACTGGTCGCCATGCAGCACCAGAAAATCACGACCGTCGGCAAGACGGTGGATCACGCGGTTTTTGATTTGAATATGCAGACGGTGGGCGTAACGCATGCGGTTGAAGAAGGAAAGATCGCGCACCCGTTCGTCATGGTTGCCTGTGATATAGATGATTTTCGTGCCTTCATGGGCTTTGCGGAACAACTCATCGAAAATTTCACTCACCGTCTCCGTCCAGAACCAGCGTTTATGGAGCTTCCACCCATCGATAATGTCGCCGACAAGGTAAAGCGTTTGTGATTCCGTTTTTCTTAAAAAATCGAGAAGGGCGGGGGCATTGAAATTTTTGGCCCCGATGTGGAAATCGGACAGGAAAATTGTCCGGAATTTTTGCGGCGGTTCTTCGTTGATATAACGCAAAAAGCCCCCTTTGAAGGAGAACCGTTGTACTTCGCATGATGATAAATGATTCTTGCGGCGCACAAAACCCTAAAATTCAATCGGTTTCGAGGAATTGTTCGGCTGTTTTGCGCCAACTGTACTGCCGGGCCACATAATCATGCCGCTCCTGCGCCGTACCGTGGCGGAGGGCGTTCTGTGCGGCCCTGGACAGGTCGTCATCAACCGCACCCAGGGTTTTTTCCGTGATGATGTCGATCGGGCCGGTGACGGGGTATCCCGCGACGGGAAGGCCGCAGGCAAGGGCCTCGATGATTACCATCCCGAACGTATCGGTTTTGGATGGGAAGACAAAAAGATCGGACGACCGGTAACAATCGGCAAGGTCTTTTCCCGTTTTGACTCCGGCAAAAACGACTTTTGGATATTTTTCCCTGAGCGGATCAAGATCGGGCCCGCTCCCCACCACCACCTTCGATCCGGCCCAGTCCATGCCAAGAAAAGCCTCCAGATTCTTTTCAATCGCAACGCGCCCGACATACAGCGCGATGGGGCGCGGAAGGCTGTGAAACAGGTTTTTTTCGCCAGGATAAAAAACCGACAAATCCACCCCGCGCGTCATGCGTTTGACGGGCACTTTAAAACCCCAACCTTTCAGCGTGTTTTCGAGCGAAGGCGTGGCGACGAACACGCACGATGATACAGCGTGGAACCACCGGACGAATTTTATGCCGGCCTCCCGGACGGGAGATTTTAAAAAGCCGAGCCATGCGGGGACGCGCTTTTGCGCGTAATCGGGGAAATGGGTGTGGAAACAGCTTGTGAATTCCACGCCATATTCCACCGCGTATTTTCTGGCGGCAAGACCGAGCGGCCCTTCGGTGGCGATGTGCAGGACATCGGGGGCGTAATCTTCGATGCCTTGGCGGATGACGTTGTAGGGAAACAGCGCGAGCCGGATTTCCGGATACCCGGGCATGGGGATGCTGTATGGCAAAGAATCCGGCCCGATGATCCGCACGTCATAGCCCATATCCGTCAATTCGCGGGATATATATTCATAAGTCCGCACCACGCCGTTTAATTGCGGGTGCCAGGCATCGGTGACAATCAGAATTTTCAAAAGGATGCTCCCGCCGCGCGTGACTTTTTGTAATCTCCATTTTACAATGGGAAAATGGAATTTAAAGCCCTGAAATGGACGCTTGCCTGCGTTTCCCTCCTCTTTGTCACCTTTCCCGCGGCGGCCCGCGATGCGGAATGCGAACTGCGCTATGCGGAAATCACCGATCTGCGGGAACCGGAATTTTCATTCGGTTCATCGTGGAATATGCTTTATGCCGAAGACGGGATGGATGTGTTTGCCGATCTGGTGGAAATTGCACCGATGACCGTTGTGGCGGCGGGGGCCTATACGAAGGACAAGGATGATCAAACCTATCATCCATTGTTGGTGAAATTCGATGACCGTCTGCACAAGGTCTGGGAGGTGCGCGAAGAGACGAAAGAACAACGCACCATCTATCGCATTGTGAAAAGCAAGTCGGGTTTTACCGTTCTGGGTGATCTGACCCTATCCGAAAAAGGTCAGGGGATTTATATCGCCAGCTATAATGACGATGGAAAGATGGTGAGCAAACCATCGCCGATTTTTGAAAGCGGCGGCAATCTGGATGCAAAGGCGTTGATCCCGGCGCAGGACGGCGGCGGATATATTGTCGCGGCGCAGTTTGTGAATAGCAAGGATCAGGAAGACCAATACGGATTGCTTTATAAGGTCACGCCATCTGGAAAGGTTGTTTGGCGGCGTGCGTTCAAACCGGGGCGCAGCACGGTGGTAAATGACGTGCAGGCCACGCAAGATGGAAATTATGTGGTGGCGGGGCAGATCGTCACCAGTGCGACGCAATCGGGTGGATGGTTGATCCGCGTGGATCAAAAGGGCGCGATTCAGTGGCAACAAACCTATCCGCGCGGTGCGGCGACAAGTTTCCAAACCGCCGCACAAACCAAGGACGGCAATTTTATCGTCACCGGAAAGGTGCGGCCTTTCGGGGATGAAGGAAAAGGTTTGAGCGCGTTGGTCATGAAAATGGATCTGGCGGGGAACGCTTTGTGGCAGCGTTATTTCAGCGGCGATTACAATTACGATGCGCCGGGATCAATCGTGTATGAAGACGGCCGTGCGGTTGTTCTTCTCAACGGTGGCGGGATGGACAGCGAACACAGATCGCATGCGCGGCTAATGACATTCACGCCGCAGGGAAATATCCGGATGGTCGAAGATTTCACAGACGGGCAAAATGCCGCCGCGCAGCGGTTGGTGCCGGGGATGAAGGGGGAGCGGATCATAACGGGTTATGCCCAGACGAGCTTTGGCGAACGGCAGGAAGGGAACGAAGCCGCCGCCGCCCCCGTTTACACCTATGATGCATGGATTTTGGCCGCGCCCCCGCTCGATTATTACGAAGACCCTTGCGCGCCTTCGAAAAATATGAGCCCTATCCTGCCATGAATATGCATGAAGAACAGGAAACGGACGGCGAAGACGGCCAAATCTTCACCGTACCTTCCGATATAAAAACCGGACGGCTGGATAAGGTGCTGGCGGGCCTCGCGCCCGAAGGCGTTTCGCGCTCACGGTTGAAAACATTGATTGAGGCGGGGCAGGTCAGCGTCAATGGCCGCATCTGTGATGATGCATCGGCCAAGGTGTTTAACGGCGATGAAATCTCGCTGGTGATACCGGAGGCGGTGGAGGCCGTGCCAAAGGCGGAAAACATTCCGCTCGATATTGTCTTTGAAGATGACGATATGCTGGTCATCAACAAACCCGCCGGTATGGTCGTCCATCCGGGGGCGGGGAATGTGAACGGCACATTGGTGTCCGCGCTCCTCTATCATTGCGGGGACACGCTTTCCGGCATCAATGGCGTCAAACGTCCCGGGATCGTCCATCGTCTGGACAAGGACACGACGGGCCTGATGGTCGTTGCCAAAAACGATGTGGCGCATCAGGGGCTGGCGGCGCAACTGGTGGATCGTTCCCTCTCGCGGCTCTATCACGCGCTGGTGTGGAAAGAAATCACGCCGGTAAAGGGCGCCATCGATGTGCCCATCGGGCGGCACCAGACCAGCCGGGTGCGCATGTCCGTTCGCTCTCATGCCGCGGGGCGTGAAGCGATCACCCATTACTTGCGCGAAGGCACGCTGGGCGGGGGGATGATTTCCCGTGTGGCCTGTAGACTCGAAACCGGGCGCACCCACCAAATCCGCGTTCATATGCAGCATCTGGGGCACCCCCTGCTGGGGGATGCTCTTTAT
The DNA here is from genome assembly GCA_964423095.1 of uncultured Micavibrio sp. Classification (GTDB taxonomy): domain Bacteria; phylum Pseudomonadota; class Alphaproteobacteria; order Micavibrionales; family Micavibrionaceae; genus Micavibrio_A. The sequence continues at coordinate 29,975 of CAYRDI010000002.1, read as the reverse complement.
GGTTTGCCGCCGCAGGAACAACGGGCCCTTCTGAACCGCGCCGGTTATGACGAAGACGTGCGGGAGGCTGTATTGGCCTTTCCGCGTCAGGCCCTTCATGCGGGCGGGATCGCCTTCATCCACCCCGTTTCGGGGGAGGAAATGGCGTTCGAGGCCGATTTGCCGCCGGATTTCGCAAATTTGCTGGAAATGCTGGAATCTTAAAAATACAATAAAATCAGATGGTTAAATATATTTTGGCGGGCAAATTTGCACGATGCCTAAAATTTTACGTAAAATAAAATTATAAGGTATAACTCTTGATCATGCGGGAACATTAGGCCAAGAGGACGAAGGAAGTCAGTCTCACACACACAAGTTTTTTGCTTAACCGATCTGGTACCCATGAACT
>CAYRDI010000002.1:14577-29484 GCA_964423095.1 uncultured Micavibrio sp. | reverse complement strand
AATGACATGGTCGCCCTGATCGCCGTCCACAACACCAATCTGGGCCCTGCGCTGGGCGGTTGCCGTTTTTACAATTACGGCGATGAAGACAAGGCACTGACCGATGTGCTCCGTCTTTCGCGTGGCATGACCTATAAAAACGCGATGGCGGGGTTGCCGCTGGGCGGCGGGAAATCCGTGATCATCGGGGATTTCAGAAAAGACAAAACCGAAGGGTTGATGGAAGCACTGGGCGAGGCCGTCGAAACCTTCGAAGGTAAATATGTGACAGCCGAAGATTCCGGCACGACCGAAGAAGACATGCTTGCCATTTCCAAAAAGACCGAACATGTGACCGGTCTCCCGCCGGAATTTTTCCGCGGGAAAGATTTTGGCGAACTGGGTGGCAATCCATCGCCACTGACCGCCCTTGGTTGCTATCACGGTATCCGCGCGGCCGTGCATCACCGCTACGGCGGCAATTCCCTGCAAGGGCTGAAAGTTGCCGTGCAGGGTGTCGGGGCCGTGGGGCTGGAACTTTGTAAATTGCTGCGTCAGGACGGCGTGGAAATTTTTATGACCGATGTCGATCAGACACGCTTGAAAGACGCACAAGACTCTCTGGGCGGTGCCGAAATCGTCGGTCTGGATGAAATTTATGAGGTGGAGGCCGAAGTGTTTTCACCGTGCGCCATGGGCGGTGTTTTGAACGATACCACCATTCCGAAATTAAAGGCGCATATTGTGGCGGGTGCGGCGAACAACCAGCTTTTGAAATCGCATCACGATGTGCAATTGCTGGATAAAAACATTTTGTACGTTCCGGACTACGTGATCAATGCCGGCGGCGTGATCTGTGTGGCGTATGAATATTTCCGCAAAAGCGGTTATAACCCGCTGGATCTCGACATCACGCGTGAAAGCATGGTCGCCCATGTCGAACGGATCGGGCAGAACGTCACGGATGTGTTGTCCCATGCCACCGCGCACCACATGGGCACGGGGGAGGCGGCGGATAAACTGGCCGAAGAAAAATTCATGGGCGGAAAACCCTTGCAGGATACTACTTCAGAACCGCCTGCCAGTTTTGGCCAAGGTGGCGGTAGGACACTGGTTCAGTAACCGAATAAAGATCAATGGGTTTGTCCAGCATCGCGGCATCGTCGCGGCCGATGGGTTCCATGCGAAGGCGCGTTTCCGTTCCTTGCGGGATAAAGGGAATGTTGCCGAGCGGTACGGTCATCTGTAACCCTGCATAAACATTCCTATCGCTGCCAAAAACATCCTGATCATCGCTGTTGCTTACCCGCACAAACCCTTTGACCTTGACGCCGGAATCGAGCGTCATCTGCGCACCCGTATTCACACCCACATCGCCGCCGATAAATTTTCCGACATTGGCAAAGGCGGTGATGTCGGTCTCCGGTATTTCATAGTTGACGTTGAGAAAACCGCTGGTCGCGGCTTCGCCGGTAAAACCAAGCGCAAGCGGGGAAATTCCATCGCGTTTGTAAAGCTGCCAGACATCCGCGCCGATGGAAAAGGGGGAACCGAACGGGCGGTATAAAACCTCGCCCCCCGCGCCCGCATACATTTCTTCCAGATAACCCGCCGTCAACGCAAAATGAAAATCAGGCAGCGGCGTGCGCATGAACCCGAAAAAGGCACGGTCCAGATTGACGCGATTCTGGGTGAATAAATCCGCATCGCCCCGCACGGATTCATAGGAAATGGTTTTGAATTTGGCAAGGCGGGATAGATTGTCCGCAATATTCAGGCGCAATCCAGACCCGCTGAAAAAACCCCATCCCCATTGCTTTTGTGTTTCCCCCACCACGCTGGCGCGGAAAAGATGGGTGGTTTCTTCTTCGCCCAAACTTAATTGCATTTCGGGGGCGAATTTGAACAGGCGCGGTTGTTCTTTCAACCCGATCTTCCGGTCATTGTTTCCGAAGGAAAGATTGCGCCAGATTTCTTCGGGACTTCCGCGATGGTTTTTTGCCATCTCCAGATCGCGGCGGGTGAAGGTAATGCTTTTGCCGCGCAAATTGTTTGTAACGGGAATGATGCTGACTGTGCTGGCGTTTTTGTCTGCCTGTTCCAAAAGGTGGCGTGCGGCGCGGCCAATCTGCATCGCTGGCGGTTCGTGGCTGTTCAAATGCAAAACGCCGCTGATGTCGCGTGCGTTCGTTTGCACATCTTCCAAAATTGGCGCGTGCGATGTTTTCAAAGACGGAAAAATTGCGGACAGCCATGAATTATCGCTCTTTTCGTCAAAATTCGTTACGGTGCTTTCCTTATACGATTTTGTTTTCCAGGTGTGGACATCGCTCTGAAAGCTCAGGCGCGCCATGATTTTATCTGTCCCTTGCAGGGCGGCCCCGATCGATACCCACGGTTTGGGGGAATAATTGATGCCCACGCTCCACGGGGACGGACGTTCGAATCCGAATGCGCGGGATTCGCCGATGTAGGAATCACCATTGAAATCCGCCTTGAATGACAAACCTTCAATGGGCGTAAAATATTCCACGCCGCCAAAAAATCCTATTTCCTTCCCCGTAAACCATGTGGACGTCGATGATGGATCGTTGCTGTTGAAATCGCGGTCCCGATCGAAATGTGATGAAAAACGCGATAACGGATTGGCGATGTGCCCCGCGCTGCCGTATCGTCCCCATCCCATTCCTGCCGTGACATCGAAATCATAAATTCGTTTGGAAAGCGTGAAATATTCCGAAGACATCCGTTTCGATCCCAACGCGCCATCGATTCCAAAGGCGATTGCGGGCCTGTATCGTCCTTCATCGGCAAGCTGTAATTTGACATCGAGGCCGGGGTGGACGAGGTCCGGTTCTTTTAAAATCGATGAAACCTCCATCGTCTGACGTAAATTGATGTAGAGAGGTTTGGCAACCTGAAACCCGATGAAGGCGTGGTTGTACGGATCACCGTGCGATAGACCCACGCGAATCGTTCCTGGCGAATCCATGCGCGCGGACGGGATGGTGTTCAACCCCGTCATGCCGGTTTGTGTGACGGATGGGTTTGCTTCGCCTGAAAATGCGGCCTTGGCCGCACACAGGCATGTGCAGCCCAGCAAGGACAAAACGATGATCCGGTAACGGAACAAGTAGAACAACCTGCCGTAGAAAGGAATAAATTCAACCTCTTACAGTTTTCCCGATATATCCTTGTATGTCAAAGCGATCTTGGGTTTTTGCACACGCCGCCGGATGATTTATGGTTGCTGCATCATCAATGCGGTGCGGGGCGATAAATTGTGCATGAAAATTGTATCCGGCTTCATATTTTTCGGAAATAAAGATATTCTAATATACAAGTTATGAACGCCCAACCGGATTACGATCTTTGCATCATCGGCGGCGGCATCAACGGGGCGGGAATCGCCCGTGATGCGGCGGGGCGCGGTCTTTCCGTTTTATTGGTGGAAGCACAGGATCTGGCGCAGGGGACGTCTTCGGCCAGCACGAAATTGATTCATGGCGGCCTCCGGTATCTGGAATACGGCGAATTCCGGCTGGTGCGGGAATCGTTGAAGGAACGCGAAACATTGCTCCATCTGGCACCGCATGTCATCGGGCCGCTGGAATTCGTAATGCCCTATGTGGCGGGTCTTCGTCCGCGCTGGATGATTGCCTTTGGATTGTGGCTCTATGACCATATCGGCGGCAAAAGCAGCCTGCCGAAATCCGGGGCCGTTAGTTTGCATGACTCCCTTCTGGGTGAACCGCTGCAAAAAGAATACAGGGATGGATTCAAATATGCCGATTGCTGGACGGATGACGCGCGGCTTGTGGTTTTGAATGCGATGGATGCAAAGGCGCGTGGGGCGGACATTCTCACCCGCACGGCCTGTTTGAAAATATCCAAACCTTCCGAAACGCCGCTTTGGAACGTGCATTTGAAAGACCTGGCCAGTCAGGATGAATTCGATATATCGGCACGCATGGTGGTGAACGCGGCGGGCCCGTGGGTGCGCGGTGTGCTGGAAGCATCGAACCTTGCGCGTGAACACACACCGCACCTGCGTCTGGTGAAGGGGAGCCATATCATCGTTCCGCGTTTGTATGACGGGGATCATGCCTATCTTTTGCAACAACCCGACAAACGCGTGGTATTTGCCATTCCATACGAAGGAAAATTCACGTTGATCGGTACGACGGACGAAGTTTTCGATGCTGACATCATGCGCCCTGTGATTTCTGCGGCTGAAAAAAACTATTTATGCGATGCGGTCAACCGGTTTTTCGATGTGCAAATCGGGGATGGGGATATTGTTTCCACCTATAGCGGCGTTCGCGCGCTGTATGACGATGGTCAGAAATCCGCACAAAGCATCACGCGGGATTACCATCTTGATCTGGATGGATCGCAAGGTGCGCCGCTTTTGTCCGTCTTTGGTGGAAAGCTCACCACGTATCGTATGCTGGCCCGTCATGCCGTCGATAAAATTACGGGGGCGGACAACAATGCGGGGTGGACGGCCAAAACACCGCTGCCCGGCGGGGATATTCCGGGTGGCGACATCGCGGCCTTTATCGCCGTGCAATCGGGAAAATACCCGTTTCTGCCCCCTGAATTGCTGGAACGCTACGCCCGTGCCTATGGCACCCGTATGGGCGTCTTGCTGGACGGGATTGATTCCCTGCGCGCCATGGGGCGGGATTTCGGGGGCGGTTTGTTTGAATCCGAAATTCTTTATCTGGTTCGTCATGAACTCGCCCGAACGGCCGAAGATATTTTATGGCGGCGGACGAAACTCGGCCTGCATCTTGAAAAGAAAGCGATCCTCGCGCTAGAATCGGCCATGCCGGATTACCTTCTGGCGCAAAGGGCTGCTTGATACCATGATACATAACGATGCGCTCCTGATGGCGGTGGATCAGGGAACGACCAGTTCCCGCGCCATGCTTTTTACATCGTCCGGAAAAATCGTCGGTGTAAAGCAAAAGGAATTGAAACTTTATACACCCCACAACGGATGGGTCGAACAAAACCCCGAAGACATCTGGAATGATACGCTCTGGTGTTTGCAATCCTTGTTGAAAGAACATTCGGATGCACAAAAAAATCTCGCCGGTATCGGTATTACGAACCAACGCGAAACGACCATTCTCTGGGATCGCACAAACGGAAAACCCGTTTATAACGCCATCGTCTGGCAGGATCGTCGTACGGCGGATTTTTGTACAACGCTAAAGGAAAAAGGATTTGAAAAACAGGTTGCGGATAAAACCGGACTTTTGATCGATCCTTATTTTTCGGGCACAAAAATCGCCTGGATATTGGACAACGTGGATGGCGCGCGCGAAAAGGCGGAACGCGGTGATCTGCTTTTCGGCACCGTGGATTGCTTTTTGCTCTGGCGGCTGACGGGCGGGCGCGTTCATGCGACGGACTCCACGAATGCTTCGCGCACCATGCTTTATAATATCCGTACCAATGACTGGGATGATGGGCTGCTTTCCATGTTGAACATTCCGCGCGCTCTTTTGCCGCAGGTAAAAGACAACGTCGCGGAGTTCGGGAAGACGGACATTTCGCTGCTGGGGAAATCCTACACCATCGGTGGCATGGCGGGGGACCAACAGGCTGCGCTGGTGGGGCAGGGATGCTTCGATCCGGGCATGGTCAAATCAACGTACGGCACGGGGTGTTTTGCGTTGATGAATATCGGGTCGGAATTCCGCGCTTCGAAACACCGGCTGTTGACCACGATCGGGTATCGTATGAACGGTCAGACAACCTATGCCATCGAAGGCGCGATTTTTGTGGCCGGTGCGGCCATCCAATGGCTGCGCGATGGATTGCATTTGTTCAAGGATGCGGGCGAAACCGAAGGCATGGCAACATCGGTGGCGGATACGGATGGCGTTTATTTTGTGCCGGCTTTCACGGGGCTTGGTGCGCCGTACTGGCGGCCCGAAGCGCGCGGAATTATCACAGGGTTGTCGCGCGGAACGACATCGGCACATCTGGTGCGTGCTGCGCTGGAGGCGCAGGCCTATCAGACGCGTGATTTGATGGAAGCGTTTGTCGCCGATGGCGGGCATGACCCGAAAGTCATTCGTGCCGATGGCGGTTTGGTTGCCAACCATTTCATGTGCCAGTTTCTGGCCGACCAGATTGGCAAGCCCGTGGAAATTCCGCAGGTCGCCGAAACAACGGCGTTGGGGGCGGCTTATCTGGCCGGTCTTCAGGCGAATGTTTATGGTAATACAGGGCAAGTGGCTGAAAGGTGGGTTTGTGCAAGGCGGTATGAGCCATCTTGTAACCAAAACGAAAAAAATTTGCTGTATGACGGATGGAAGACCGCTATATCGGCTTTGCTAGTCTAAATCTTTATCTAAATTTTACTTTCCGGCAACAAACTCGTCCTTGTGTATTATGCTCAAGGTTCTATCCGCGTATATTTTACCCAAAGGATTTCTTATTTACATATAAATAAAAAAATGTGTACTTGCACGGGAAATAGGGGCCTCGCTTTTGCGATGGTCTTGGTGTTGGCTGGCCTTTGGCCGGTTGCGCCCGTGCACGCGCAAAACGTGACATTGCCGGGGGCGGCCGATCCATCACGCGCGTTTCAAAACCGAAATGAAAAAGGTCTTGCCGGAGATTCTTTGTCCGCGCCTGATGCGGAAAAGAAAGCCATTGCCCCCGCACCGGAGGGAAGCGAAAACCTGAAGTTCTTTTTGAAAGACATCACGATCGAAAATATGACGGCCTATCCGGCTGCAACGATGCACCCCATATATGCCCGGGATGTTGGGCATGAAATTTCCGTTGCACGGCTTTTCGAAATTGTGGCGGCGATCCAGCAAAAATACCTGGATGACGGGTACGCGTTGACGAAGGTGACGATCCCCAATCAGGAAATAGCCGGCGGCCACGTCCGCCTTGCCGTGATCGAAGGTTATGTCGGCGAAGTGCAGATGGATGAAAGATTTCTGCATTCCTATGTTCTGGATGATGCGGTGCGCCGGATTCGTGCGATGAAGCCTTTGAACGTAAAGACGCTTGAACGCATCATGCTGATCGTCAACGATCTTCCCGATCTTGATGCCAGTGCGGTGCTGGCCAAACCAAGCCAGGCTTTGGACGGGCAAAACGGTGCGGTCAAACTGGTGCTGGAAAAGAATGAAAACCGGGAACAACGCGCGTCTGTGACAGTGGACAATCATGGCTCTGTTTTTACCGGGCCCTTTGAAACGAAAATCAATGGCCGTTTGTTTCATGTCGGCCCCAATTACAGCGCGTTGGACATGGGGGGCGCGGCCGCCGTTCCATTCAATGAACAAAAATCTGCCTATGCGTCCTATACGCTTCCCTTGTTCGGGGCCAGCGGCACCACGGCGCAGCTTCGTATGGATCGCGCGGTAACGCATCCCGGGGCTTCCTTGCGGTTTTTGGACATCAAGGGTCTGTCGTCGGAATACAATGCCGATATTTATTATCCGGTTATCCGCCGGCGGGATCAAACCTTGCGGGTCGGCGGCGGGTTCTCCTATAAAAATGCGCAAACAAAACTGCTCGGCGAAGAATTCTATGATGATCGCCTGCGGGTCGTTTATGCCTACGCAACCTATAACCTTCTGGATTCTTATGCGGGATACAACTCTCTCTATGCCCGTTTTTCAAAGGGGCTGGATATTCTGGGGGCGCACAAAACAGGATCGGATAACCTTTCGCGCGAACAAGGACAATCCGATTTCCGCAAGATGGAATTCACGGCGGGGCGGATTCAGGCTCTGCCCAGGAACTTTGAACTCTATACGGTGTTGAACGGTCAATATACAAACAACCCGTTGCTGTCATCCGAAGAATTCGGGTTTGGAGGGGCGCAGATGGGGCGGGGGTATGACCCGTCGGAAATCACCGGGGATCGCGGGATCGCTGCATCCGTGGAATTGCGATACAATTTGCGCACAGATGTCTGGAACAAGGGTGTCGCACTTCAACCCTATGTCTTTTACGATATTGGAAAAGTCTGGAACATTGATCCGGGCGCGAAGGATAAAATCAGTGCGGCATCTACCGGGCTCGGATTACGGGCAGATATTGCCAATGACTGGACCACAGATTTGAATGTTGCGGCACCGCTCACAAAAAGCGCGGAAAATGGTCCGAAATATCAGGATGGGCTCGGTGCCCGTGTCCTGTTTTCTTTGACCAGACGATTTTAGCAATTTCAGAAGGTCGATTTGATTGCCTGCTTGGGAAGGAAGGTTGGCGCACGCAGGATATGGGCATAGACATTCTCGCGTGTAAGCGGCTTTACGATAAAACCTTTTGTTCCCTTGGCTTTGGTTTCAAGAACGGTGTTTTTCATGGTGTCTGAACTGATCATAATGACATGTGCGTGCGGATCGATCGTGGTGACAAGTTCCTCCAAAAGATTTGTGCCCTTGGCACTTGGCATGTGGATGTCGAGAAAAAGGATGTCTGGCGCATGTTTTTTATAAAGGTCGAAAAACTGGTCTGTGTCTTGAACCGTTACAACCGTGCCAAATCCGACCAGTGCCTGCTCCATTTGCCGCAACACCATCGGATCGTCATCCATGACCATGATGCAGTTCGCCATGCGGGATGCGCGTTGCAGTTCGATAAAGCTCGGCCAGTCCTTAAAAGGAATGTGGGGAAGGACAATTTTTGAAAATGTGCGGATTCCCTGTTCGTTAAAAGATCCGTCCGAAAGGAAAACGCTTTCTCGCGAAAATGTCTCATAAATCGCCTTTTCAAAAAGAGGCATGGCAAGATTATCGTTGTTCGGAGTTGTAACGATCAAATCGTTCTCCAGATCGAACGTAATCATGGCGGCATCTTTGTTTTGAAAATACTGCGTAATGGACTGCACGACTTCCGCAATCTTGAGTTGCCTGTAATTCTTGTTAATCTTAACATGAAGAAAGCTGCGATTCGCGTATTCCTGTTTTCTTTGGGATAAAAAATAGAGAAACTGAGAAAGCTCGGTATTAGAACTATAGATTTTCATGTGTCTTTTTATGTTGCTTCATGAATTTGGTTTCTAGTCTGGAAAGTCCCCATGTTCGGCGAACTCTTTGTTACAGACAATATACATCCTATGATAGAAACAGGGAAGTATACCTTGTCTCTTGTCCTACTGTCGTATGCCATTGCATGTTTCGGGTCGTTTGTCGGGATCAGAATGGCGATGGATTTGTGTTTGGCGCAAGGAAGACGGCGGAACTGGCTGCATCTTCAGGGTGCCGTCGCTTTTGGTATCGGTATTTGGTCCATGCATTTCGTGGGTATGCTGGCGTATAACACCAACATCGTTCATGAATACGATCCGCTTTTGACATCTTTATCCCTGATCATCGCCGTTCTTCTAGCGGCAGGAATGCTTTCTTTTATCCGGTCCGGAACACTGGAGCTTAAAAAACTTGTTCCAAGTGCCGTGCTGTTCGGTGCTGCCATATGTGGGATGCATTACACGGGTATGTATGCCATGAAAATGGACGCGGATATAAAATTTCATCCTGTCCTGTTTTTTTCATCGGTTTGTATTGCCATCGGTGCCTCTGCCGCAGCGTTGATCATAATTTTTATCTTAATCCGGTATCAAGGTTTTAAAAAGAATGCGCTTGTTATCGCGGCGGCGATGATCATGGGGCTTGCCGTCTGTGGAATGCACTACACGGGCATGGCGGCAACCGTGATTATCCCATATGCCGATTGTCGTTATAGCGATTCTCAAGATTTTTTTAATATTGCCACGTTAATCGCAATTTTGAACCTCTCCATTTATGTTCTTTATATCCATCATTCGCACAGGCGAATTTTTTCACTTCTCGGCGTGGGCGCGTTGTTCGCTCTTCCGTTCTTTTTGATCGTGCATGAGGCGGTCATACGGACATCCGAAGAAATGTCTTACTTAAAAAGCCAGAAATCCTTGTTCTATGTTCATAGAACGCTTCTTCATGAACTGACAATCGTAACAGAGCTTCGCGGACTTGAAAACATGGCGGCCAGCGGCGAAGAATCTGTTAAGCCACGTATACGGGATTTGAAAACGAAACTTGTTTCGATGATTGTCAAGGCGGATGAAAACGCTGACAGTAAAAAAGCCGACGATATACTAAAAAGCGTTAATAAAGAAGTTTTGGAATTGATTACACTGGATTCGCAAATAGATCCAAAAGACCTTTTCATTGCATTTACGGAAAAAAACGACCGGATCATGAAAGAACTTTCGGTGATCGGGGACGAATCTCACCTGAATCTAAACAATAAACATGAAGATCCGTTATCGCGCGAAATCATCATGCTAACGCCGGATATAATCGCCAGCATCGGTGATTTGAGGGGGAGATTGTCCGGGTATCTTGTGGGAGAACCGTCTGCCTTGTGGGGGCGCGAAAAACTGGACCATATTCTATGGCTGAAACATAAGCTGTTTTATTTCGAAGATCCTTTTAAAATATTGATAGAGCAAGATAAAACGATATACGCCGAATTCTATCGTGAAAATATTCTTCCGGGATCTGATACATTTCGTCGTAATATTGAAACGGCTGTCGCGGGTAATCCGGATGGCATAAAACCGATTCAATTTTTTGATCAGGCAACGGCCACGTTGTACGCCTATCGTGATCTTTATGATGTCGCGATGAAGGATTATGAGGGCTTGCAAGGCGAAGTTTACGAAGAAACGGAATATCAATCGCGTTTGATTTTGTATTCAAGTCTTCTGGCCTGTATCGGATTTTTGTCTTTGTTTATCTTTCTTTATAGAAGTCTGGAAGAAACGGAGAAGGGGCGTCAGGACCTAAAACGCCAAACCTTGTTTCTGGATACATTGCTGGACAATATGCCGCTGTCGATTTTTGCCAAGGATATTAATAAAGAATACAGATATGTTCTGGCCAATAGACAAGCACTCCAGATGACGGGGCTTGAACGGGATAAGGCTATAGGAAAGACGGATTACGATCTGTTCCCAATCGATATCGCGGATGTTTACCGGGAAAGCGATAAGCAGGCGGTGGAAAAAGAGGGTGTGATTGAGGTTGATCAGGAGCCCGTGCTCACGCCGAACGGGGCGATCATTGCCCATACGGTCAAGATTCCCATTCGCGATGAGCAAAATAATTTTTCCATTCTTTTAGGGATTTTGGAGGATGTCACCGCGAAGGTTCAGGCACAGGAGGCCTTGAAAGAGGCAAAGAATGCCGCCGAAATGGCAAGCATGGCCAAAACGGAGTTTCTTGCGAACATGAGCCATGAAATCCGCACACCGCTCAACAGTATTCTGGGCATGAGCTTTTTGTTAAAAGAGTCGGATCTGAGCGCGGAACAGCAAGAAATGCTGGGCTCCGTCGTCCGTTCTTCGGAAAACCTTCTGGGGATTGTGAATGACATTCTGGATCTATCAAAGATTGAATCCAGGTCTGTCGTTCTGGAATCCATTCCTTTTAACATCATGGAAACCATTCGCCATGCTGGGCAATCCATTTTGCCGATTGCGAGCGCGAAGGGTATCTCTGTGATGCAGGAAGTGCCCGATGCACCCCTCTATGTTTTGGGTGATCCATTGCGTTTTTCGAGAATTCTCAACAATCTTTTGGGAAATGCCGTTCGCTATACAGAAACCGGCTACATCAGGATCGAAGTCAAATCAACCTTGCAAGATAGCGGAAATATCCGGCTTCGTTGTGCGATACAGGATACGGGTATCGGGATTGCCCCGGATCGCATCCGAAAAATTTTTGAAAAATTTACGCAAGAAGATTCATCAACCACGCGGCGGTTCGGCGGGACGGGTCTCGGGCTTTCGATCGTCAAGGAGCTTTTAGATTTGATGGGGGGTATCATTAGTGTGGAAAGCACGAAAAACGTGGGTACAACCTTTACGGTGGTCGTTTCGTTCAAACCTTCGAGCGAAGAAGATTACAATCGGCGTCTTGATAAGGAAGACTACAAATTTTCGCATATCGCACCCGTTCTGGATCGTGATGCAAATATTCTTGTTGCCGAAGATCATGTGATCAACCAGCTTTTGATCAAAAAAATTCTTGCTAGGTTTGATCTTAAAAACTTTAAAATTGTCGAAAACGGCATAGAAGTTTTAAGAGAGGTAAAAACCGGAAAATACGATCTGGTGCTCATGGATTGTCACATGCCGTTAATGAGCGGTTATGAAGCAACAACGAATATCCGCAAAATTCCAGATGAAAAAATTTCAAAAATTCCGGTTATCGCGATGACGGCCAACGCCATGCCGGGGGAACGGGAAAAATGCCTGTCTATCGGGATGGATGAATATATTGCGAAGCCGATTGATATAGGATGCTTTAGGCGGCTTTTATCTTTGTGGATTGATCTGGGAGATGGTGTAGGCGAAGAATCAGTGTACGCGGCTCCTGTTGCGTCGTCCGATGCGCCTGTTGATTTATCCAGTTTGAAGGAGAACAGCATGGGTGATGATGCGTTTTTCCTGGAAATGATCGATATGTTTGTGAAACAGGCGGAAAAGCAGATCAAGGATCTCCGCAATGCCTGTAAAAACGGAAAAGACGAAGACTGGGTGGAGATCAGTCATTCGCTGAAAGGAAGCGCGGCCTCTGTCGGCGCAAATGATCTTCGTGCCTTGTGTGCCGATGCGCAGAATATGCCCGATGCCACGCAAGCGGCACGCTCCGAAATCCTTTCGAAAATCGAAAATTCCTATGCGCTCGTAAAAGACTATCTGATCTGGCAGAAACTCTATGGTTGAATGAGTTTTGGCAGGGCTGATTCTACAATGTTTCTTGCGCCACGACGTCTTTGGCATATTTCTCATAGACAAAAACGGCGATGTCCGCCGCTTCAAAATTTTTTTTGATCAATGCCTTTACATCATCCCATGCCAACCCGCCGACACCCGTCGCAAGGCGTGGCAAGGCGATGGATGCCAACCCTTCTTTTTCAATGATCTTGCGGGCTGCTTTCAAAGCATGATCGACATTCGAAAGCGTGGCTTTTCCCGGATGGGCATTTTCATTTTCTGCCTTTTGCTGCGTCATCAGATTGATAATCAGCTTCTCCGGGCTGGCCCAGAACCACGCTTCACCGGATTCTGGACTTGATTGATGGCAATAATGGCGAAAATCCTTTGCCATGTTGGGAAAGCGCTCTCGCAGGGCCAGTGCAAGTCCTTGGTTGAAATGGTCTCCCGGCGCCACGCCATGGGCGATGATTTGCGCCTTTGTCAAAAGAATGTCGCCTGTAACGAAATGAATCATGTTCTTTCCTCCTGCCGTTTATCCGGGCCGATTGTCGCGCGGCTTTGTGCATCGCGCATTGATTATAATCAATCATGCGGATGTTGGATTGTTTTTGAAAAAGAGGAAAAAATGGTGCCAGGGCCGGGATTTAATCTGTTGTTTAACGTTTTGTTATAATTGAATAAATGTATGTGTTTGTTGGTTCTGTACCCCCAGTTATACCCCCATCCCATTTAAATCAGATTGTTAAATTAATTCCAACAACAGTGAGCCGGTCAACACCGGGATGAGAAGACTGTATCTCCTCTGCTCTTTTCTGCAAGCTCGAAATAAGCCATGGAAAATCACCTTTACCTAAACCGTCAATTTCCCATGTCCTGTCCTTGGCGGCATTGAACAAGAGAAATATACCGTGCCTGCTGTTTTCAGCTTTCAGGTACTGATCGACAAGCTGCTCTGATAACTGCCGTAAAAGTTTGTTGCCACTCCAGTGAGCCGCATGAGCACATTTCGCTTCAATGGAAACTGGAGAAAGTCCTGCTATATAGGTTCTGATATCTGGCTTTTTCTCTTTATCAACTTCTGCTTCACGAGCCACGCTGTAACGATTGCGTGAGAGTTCTTCAAGCCGTTCAGCAGTAAATTTCTGATACATATCTTCATGGGTATCTGGCTTAAACAGTTCGCGCTGTGAATAATCTCCGCGTTCCAGCTTGTCTTTGATTTCTCGAAGCCGTTTGCAGGTGATCTCGAACAGGTCATTGGACGAAACAGGATCGCATTCATGCACCTTGGCAAAATCCATGACATTTGCAATAGCCCAAGCCTTGTCAGCGTCTCTGCCGATGCGTTGTTCGGATTGGAGCAGAAGATAGTCTTTTGTTATGTCCGGTAACGCTTGCCCCCGAAGGCGCAAAAGGCAGTGGTAGGCTTCTTCGTGAGAGCTATCTATCAACATCTTCAAGATGGCACTTCTGAAACTTTCCGAGTTATCGCGACTACCGGGCGTATAAACGCCGTCATGCTGTTTGTCTTCTTCTGGTCTTATATGTTTGTAAACCATTGGAATAAATTGCTCCAGAATTTCTGGCCGCTGGTAATCCGGAGTTCCTTCCAGCCATGCACCTGAATGGTCGTCCCGATATAGAAGGTTGCATAAGCCTTCGATAAAGAGATCGGCATCGTTTGCGGGCAAATTCTCAACATGTTTGGAAAGCCATGCAAGTCCGCCATTGGCATTGATCTGAAATTTCACGGTAAACCAGAATATTTTTTCATCCCATGTGCCATGATCCAGATTTCTATCAGCAATAGCTTCCAGTCCCGCATGCATGCCAGCACCGGATAAAATCTTGGTCACATAATTAAGAAACTTCGGAGGGATGGAGGGAAGGCTTGAAACCTCTTGCAAAACCGCAGGAGCAAAGAAGACTTTAATTTCTTTAGAAGAGTGGCTGATATCATTCAAAAAACTGGATGTCTCTGCCTTGGGATCGTTCCATTGAGCAGCATCCTTAACCCAGTTTTCTGTGTGCTGGCGGACAATATCCGGGAAAAACGCTATAAGTTCAGAAAACCACTTCGGGAACCAAAAAGACAAACGTGCCATGCGCAGTAGATTTGGTATTCCTGCCGGATCAAGAGAGGAAAAATCGAACCCATTTTCGTAGTCATAGTT
>CAYRDI010000002.1:0-14567 GCA_964423095.1 uncultured Micavibrio sp. | reverse complement strand
GCGTTACGCCGATTATCCTGAATTTCCCATTGATGCCAAAATGATTTCAATCCTTCACAGAAAGCCCGCACAACAGGTTCCCCAAAAATCTCCCTTACGATCCCGACCCTCTCGGTTGCGGTTGCTTTGTTGGGATTATCAATAACTCTGAATATCCAATACAAGAGGTTGGCGTTAGATGCCGTCGATATGCCATGTAGATCGTTAAGCGCATCCTCATGCAATTTTAATCTGGCATGTTCCTCTCGTAGCTTCGATGCCGCGGATCGAAGCTCATTCTCATATTCCCATGGCTGCCGTTGCCGAGGTGCCAAATACCAATCTAGGGATTTTCTGATTTCTGCAGAGGTTGCGGCGGCAAGATTAAGTTTTTCGAGATGATCTGAAACCCTATCTTGCCCCATAATCCATGTGGCAGCATTGAACGCTAAAATGCGTTGGCGTTCATCCGGTTTTGATGCTGCATCAAGCAGAAGCCAACTGATGTCGCTTTCATGCAGTTCAATAAACCCATCTCTGTCTGCATAAACATGGTATGCAATTAGGTTTTTATGTGTTCCCTTTTGTACCTCGCTATCATGCTTCATCCAGAAAAATCTCTGGCGCATTTCGGGAGGGGATTTTTTAAACTCCTTTTTGATGCTTTCTCTGTGTCTGTCGCGAACGCCATTAACCTCTGCATCCAAAAAAATCATGGCCTCGTAAAAGCATTCTGCCTCCTGAGCAGATTGCGTAATCCATTTTAGAAGAAGATTACCAAGACCATCTCTTAGCCAGAGAAATTCAGGCTTATCGAGAAGGCGCATAAATCCCGGAACAAGATGGCGCAAGCGTGAAGGATCATTCTCCTTGTCCAGAATGGTATCCATCCAGTCATGCAGATGCTTTTCCGGTTTTGTTACCTTTTCTGGGGCCGCAGATAGCAAGGTAAGAAAATCTTGGGGGGAAAGAAATGCAGGATATAGAATGGCGAGGGCTATTGCATAAAATCTGTCCGGTACTTTTTCTGAAATTTTTATGTAGTCGAATATCTGCGAAAAATGGTTTGCTTGTCCGCAAGCCTTTAAAGCCCTCATGGCAGCCATGCGTATATTTATTTCTTCGTGCTCGTTAAGGGCAAAAGCCAGCGTGTTATCAGCACAATCACCGATTTTTCCTACTTCTATGATATCGAATAAAAGTTCCTTGAAATGGTCCGGCAGATTGCTGGCAGAGAGATATTGATTAATTAGACCGCTTAAATCCTGTTGCGCAAACCGCCTTAATCCCTGCGGATCATATTTAAAGCGAGTGATGTTTCTGTCTTTGTATCTCTGCGCATAGGCTTCAATAATACGCCTCCTGTCAAGGAGGGTAAATCTGGCTGGGTCGCCCATATCCGGAAGCAATTCCGGCTGGTGCATAAGGGCGCAGTTGAAAACGTCTGGAATATCCGGCGCAAGCCATGCGACCAGATTGGCGCGTGAGGGAATGGAAACCGTTTTTCCATGCTTGCTGGTGAAAAGAAGGTTCACAATTTCAGATGGCGGACAACCCTCTTGATGGCGTTTGAGCAACCATTGAGATGCGAGATACTCTCGCACAGTCCTTGTGTGGAAACGCACTCTGCCATATGTAGCCTCATCAAAAAGAGGCCTGCCTAAAAAAGACCTTACCTCTGGTGTACTCCAGCTAAACAACAGCGTTTCCGGATCAAGGGATGAAGCGGCATCGCTTGCGTCATTTTCTACAGATAAATAGCGAAAGGTTGGTTCCTTGCACAAAACAGAGGCTGCCGCAAGCGTCTCCGCCCCGTTTATCGCCTTTTCCATCGTGAGGGGGTCAGATTTTTTGTATCTGTCGTTTGTTTCCTTGAGTTTTTCTGTTATATCCGTCTGGACTAACTCGGTAAATGTTCCAAATCGGCCCTTTTCACTCCAAATTCGTGCATGTCCCTTAACATCACTGGGACGGGATACAAAATCGAGAGCGTCCATCTCCTCAATCGCCTTTATAAAGGCGTCTGTCTGTATGTCGTTCAAGCCTTCATAGGCTGATAAAAGTTTCACCTGCTCTAAATCTAATGGGCAGATTTCGATCAGATCGAATAGCTCGCGGGCTTCACTTTTTTCGCTATTACTTTCTGGAAGCCTGCCCATAGCCTCCCGGATAGATAGTAGAATTTGCTCGTCTTCCTTGCCACCCCATTCAGTAGCGCGGCAGGATAGAAACAGGCGCATGCGCAGGAGATTTTGACCCAAGGCATTTTGAAAAGTTTTTATGGCCCTGCGAAAATCGCTATGGTTATGCAACTTGGCTTCATCAATCGCATCAACGAAAAAAATCGCTTCTTCCTCCGAGTGCAGCCAAGCATCGAGTTGTTCAGGCGTAACCTCTTCAAGAGAGGACTTTAATACCTCAGTAGGATGACCAGGGAGTGCCAAGTCTTCCAGCCGGATAAAAAAAGCGTACTTTCCTTCGTTCATAAGGTTTTTTGCTGTCCGCCGAAATTCTGTTGTTTTTCCGCTTCTGGCTTCCCCAAAAACAATAACCAGAGGCTTTGTGTGAGCCAAAAGAGAATGATCTTCGTCCTTTCCGAGATATTGGGCTATTTGCCTTCTCGTTTCAGTTTCCTCTTTTCCAACCTCATCAAAGGATGTGGGGGCATATTCCCGGCCTAATTCTATTGTGCCCTGTACTAACTCTTTTACAGGAACTGGAGGTTTAGATGGCATATTCGTCATTTCTGACTACCTTGGTCTTTCTGTGATATGGAGTTGGCATTTATCATAAAATATATAAAAGAGCGTATCAAGAGTTGTGCATGTTTCTTGACATCCTCTAACCACCTTCGCAGCCCAGTCAAAATATTCCTTTTTACGCTCCTGTGACCAATCCGGGGGAGGGCTGTGCAGGATCGATTTCAGGTTTGATATTTTATCAGCAATCTTGATCATTTTGGCCCTAGGCGATTTATGGGGTGCGTTTTCGATCTGCAGCCGTTTCCGTTCAGCCTTTGGTAATGATTTGTCATCCGTTACTTCTCGCACTAGGTTGGCAACATCCTCCCCGAATTCTTTCGTGAGTTCTTCATACGTCGTATCAGTGTCTTCCAGTGTATCGTGCAATAAACCGGCGGCGATCAAAACCGCGTCCTGTCCGCCAGTATGTTCTGCTAGGATATGGGCGACTTCGGCCAGGTGATTGAAATAAGGCTCCTGCCGCTCCCCCTTGCGCCGTTGGTCAGTGTGCTTTATGGCCGCAAAGCGGACAGCCTTCATCAAAAGGATCGTGTTGTTCTGTTCGTTCATTTTTTCTCTCCATAAATTCAAATTCGTATTGGTAAAACTCTCGCGCAACCGGCTCCATGCGCTTGAACATGTAGCGATAGCGCACCTGATGGGTCTGCAATTCCCAGCATCTCATGGCCAAGGTTGTCATTTTTAGCGGCACAAGATCGAGCAGTTCCTCTCTGTGATCGTCATGCAGACGGAGCATAATATCGACGATCACTTTGACCGTTTCGGAGTGTATATAGAGGTTTTTGCCCCAGGGAACACGCCGGTAAGCGAAGGCCTGATTGTCGGCTCTAGTCTCTTTAAGCAGGGGCAGGAAATTATGGCGATCCGGCACAGGCGGGAGAATGTGCAATGTTTTTTTTCAGCCCTTCTGCCCGCATCGCTTGATAAAGCGAAACGGCGCAAACGTCAGGTTTTTGGGATTTGATTACAGTTTTAGTATGCCAGATCAGGCGCAACCTGTCCAGTAATTGGCCTCGATTTTATTGACAATATAGGCCAGTTTCTTCAAGGTGAGGGGAGTTCTGCCTCTTTGGCAGGGCCGGGGCTTAGAAACCCCTTACATAGACGGCTGGCATCAGCCGTTAGCTGGTGTCTTCCTTCAAAAGAATGACGCCGCCGATGCCGCTTCTCGGTCTTTGACCGGGGAGCGGTAGCGCAATGTCCAGCCCGCAAGGGTAAAGGCTATCGCGCCGTTATCTATGTAGCGGTTTCTAATCCCCGGTCACCAGAGCAGGACAGCTCTGGTGATTTTTTTGGGGTAACAGAATGAACAAAACCAATCTGCAAGACATTCTAAAAAGAGTATGGATTTTATTCGCAGTGGGAATAATGGTGTATTCGGCTGTTTTAATTAAGGAAGATTATAATTCGACCAAAAACAGCTTGAGAGCAGATGTTCGTGATATAGTTTACAAAAATCTTAACAATACTTACCAAGAAAAATATGGATATGATTACTATCACTGGTATCAAAAAAATATAAAAGAGAAATGCCTTACTTCTTTTAGAGAAAATCACTTTAAGGGGCTTTCTAAAAATGGCGGAGCATTGAACATGATTAAAGTTCTCCAATCTGAAGAAGATGTATGTGACCCGTTTAAATCAATCATTTACAACCCAGAAATAAAATTTCCAGAAAAAGAAATTGATCGAGATGTATTTAAATTAAAATTCAAAGAATGGTCTATGATGATTTTCAAGAACGCCATGATTTTTTTGTCTTTCTTGCTTTTTAGTTTTTTCTCGGTGGTTGTTTTACCTGTGTGGATATTTTTTGGTTGGCCCAATAAATCTATTAACTTCAAAAGATAGGTTGGCGTTTAAGCTCTCAAAAAATAATTTTTTAAAATAAAGTATTTTTTGTGTGCACTGTATGTATTTTTTCTGGTGCATAAACTTAGGCCGACCTGGTAAAGGCTCCCACCATGAGAACGGTTCATCAGTCAGACGGGTATAGGCTTTTTGCGCTTGTTGTAGATTTCTCTTTTCAACCGATAGCTGGCGGCTCTTATAAGACAGACCATGGCAGCATCGACACTTAAAATGACCATTAAGAAGATAAAGTCTGCCTTTCTTCTTCTGGCAAGCAGGGCATTGGAGCCATGCGCGATCTCCCCCAAGCGGCTGTGCGGTATATTCCAGCCATAGGGTATGCTGAAATTGGTTTTGGTCATTCGTGGACTTCAATACAATCCATCCGGCACGATGACCTTCCCGATAGATGCACAAAGAATAAACCCTGCCAGAATTGCTACGCCATGTCGTCTGCGATAAATCCCTGGCACAAAGGCAGGATACCTCCTCAACCGTCAGGCATCGCCACTTACTATATTCCCCTGAACCAAGCCCACCCATGAACACGCCTTTTTGCCGAAATATTGTGAGATTTTTGTTGTATTCCTCTATGTGTCCCAAGTCCGTCTTGTGCAAAAGTCTTAACAGTCAATACATTAAAGCTAATTGTCCCATTTCCTGTCCTACGCGTGTCCCGTTTATTATCTAACTGTCCCGATGTCCTACGCTCATGGAGCGGGAAGGTGGGACAGTTTCGGAATTATTGATTTGTAGATCGTAGAATTTTTTGTAGAGCCGTTCGGCCTTAGTTTTTGAGATGCCAAGTTCCATCGCGATTTCCCGGTAACTCATGCCGTCCTGCTCTTTCAGTTCGACAATTCTGTTCATTTCTGAATTTTCAATGTTCCTGTACGTCCACCCTATTGGACCAAGATGTGCCTCAAAAGGTTTGGCATCTAGCCCAGTCAAGTGGCGGGCCTTTACAAAATGGATTTCAAAACGAGCACCTTGATCCGCGCAATAATCGTCTGGCTGTTTTAATTCCATAACCAAATCAAGAACGTCTTCCCGGCGGCTGGTGCCACGTTGCTGACCGCCCTTTCCGGCATGATGGACAAACAGGACAGACTTGCCCCGACTTCGTAAATTTAGCACCCAACCCTGAATGGGAAGCCAGCCCTCCGCTTCGTTTTCTTTGCCAGTTCTGGCAAGGGTGCTTATGTTATCAATTACTATAAATTCGGCCTCGTCGATGAAAGAGGAAAGCTTTGCCTGTCCTTCCTCCGTGGAAATATCAGGCATCCCAAGTTCTTGCATATCTGGTGTTATCAGCCTGAAATAATCCGTCGCAGCTTCCCTGTCGCTTGCTTTGACAATAGCGGCCAGCCGCTCTTGCATGGCACGAGCTGGCATTTCACCGTCCAAATATAAAACTTTGCGCGGGACAGGTGCTTCCCATTGCATGAATTTTCCACCCGATGCTATGGCATAGGCGATATTCAGGGCAATATGTGTTTTTCCAATCCCACGTTTTGCGTAGATCATAGACAGGCTTTGCGTTTGCAGAATTGGGGATAGAATTTGATCGCGGGGCGGAATTTCCAGCGCAAGAAATTCGGCTAGATTATGCGCAATCAGTCCCGATATTTTCTGTGCGCTCGTTATGATCTCCGAGAGGCTCTTTTTTTCTTGTGTCAGTGTCATTTTAGTAACCCTTTGTAAAGATCATTAAAATCCCCCGCGCATGGTGGCACAGCCAAGGAAGCACCACAGGCCGCAGCCGCTTCCCTTGCCGTGGTCAACCCAGGATTACCGGGGGTGTGTTTGTCATTGTCCGCGCATAATATGATCTTGATGTCAGGAAATTTTTTACGCACGGCCCGTGCGACCGATAAGAGGTTCCCGCAATTAAAAGCCACTGCAACGGCATAACCCGTCTGCTCATAGATCGTCGCACCGGTGGCGTAGCCTTCACAAATACAAAGAGTATCGCCGGGTGTGCCGATAATATAATGACATCCCTGAATACGCCCGCCGGATAAAAACCGCTTATTACCTTCGCCGTCTATAAATTGCAGGCTGTGAAGATTACCCTCACTGTCCCGTAGGGGCACAACCAGCGCCCCTTTATAGAGGCGCAGACCATGATTATGGACACCCTTTTTCACCAGATAGGGGTGATTGTCCGTTGCTGGGGGTGATGCTTTCCAGATTGCAATGGCTTTCTCTTTGGCAGCATTGCGCCGTGCCCGTTCTTCCGCTTCACGAGCTTTTCGGGCCTCTATCATACGCTGCCCGTATTCCTTCCGTTCAGCGGCGCTCAAGGTACCTTCCGCTTTGGCGCACCACGTACTTTTGAAGCCCGTTTTCCAGCTTCCGAAACTGCCAGCGGGCAGGCCTTCACCATACAGAACATACCAGCCGTTTTTTGATCCTGGCCTGTCACCTTCGATATGGGCGCGGTACAGCTTGCCATCCGGTATTATTATCTCTTTCATTTGAAGACCCGCTGCATCCATAGCAGCTTTGAAATCCGATTGCGGGCAATCGAAAGGTTTGTTACGGTCAAAGTGCAGATACTTACCAGCCCCTTTTCGGTTTCCACCGCCGGAGCTTTTCTTTTGCTCTGTCATGGTTACGCGCTCTCATTTGAGCGTATTTTAACTGGAACCTCTTTTTCCGTATCACTGTAGGGTTCTAACTGGCTTAGAAACGCTTCAATATCGCATTTCAAGATAATCGTTCTTTTCCCATATTTTTTGGCTTTCAATGCCCCCGAGTTAATTGCTTCATATAGCTTCGTGCGGCCAAGGCCTATGGCAGAACAGGCCTCTTCGATCGTCATGGATATTTGCATGTATTCCTCCGTATTTTTGATGGTTCACAAGGAGAATTTACAGGCGGGTGGGGATGGCGTCTAAATTCCTAAAATAAATATTTTTGAAATGACCGTTTTAGGAATTGCCCTTTTGGTGCTTTTTTACAGAGGTTATACAGTTCACAATCCTCTTATCATCTGCAGAAATTCCAATCATTTCACAACAACCCCTTATAAACCTCAACATCGGTCCATGTGGTTTTTTTGTATCGGGGTTTACGGAGTATCCGATCTTCATGTTGGTATGTTTTCTATAGATGCGGGGGAGAGCATGACCAATAAAGTAGGTTTCTGCCTGCATACCACGATCCTGAAAGGCAAAACTGTTTGATGCTCCTATTCCTTCAAGTAAATCCCACATATCTGGGCGAGCATCCTCAAGAAACTCTAAGAGATCTTCGATTTTGTTAGAGAGATTAAGAACATTATTGCTAGGCATGAAGCTTGCGAGTTGATCAAGCGTTTCATTAAATTTGGACAAATTGATACGGGCCTCTTCACACGATTTTATGGATGATAAAAAAATCTTTTCAAACTGTTTCTGGGTAGGAATTTTTCTAAAATTCTTCCAACCCTTCAAGAACCCAACCTCGCAATAAAGATCTTGTGCCAAGGCTTCCAAAGACGTGACAATCTGGATTTTGCTACCACGTGCCTTTGGGGTCTTATTGGCCTCCAATAAGATGGTCTTGATATCCGAAACGGTGAGCTTTTTGTATGCCGGCATTCCAAATCTGACGCTCGTAATGATTAAAATCAGCTTTTCTGTCCATCTATGGTCCAGATTGTCCGTATTTATCCGTAATATAGGGAAAATCTATTGTAACGAGAACAGATTTTTTTAATAATAACCGTCAGTTAAACCAGATCAGAGGCACGAATGTTTGAGCAAACTTTCAAGAATATAGACAATGTGCTATGGAAAGAGGCGGGCTGTACGACTGAGCTTGACTATACCGAGCAGACCTCTTGGATGCTGTTCCTCAAATACCTCGATGATCTTGAGCGCGAGCGTGAGATGGAGGCCCAGCTTAAGGGCAAATCCTATGATTACATTATCGACGCCCCGCACCGCTGGTCGGCATGGGCCGCGCCCAAAAAGGCTGACGGCTCGTTAGATGATGACATTGCGCTGATTGGTGACGATCTCATCGAATTTGTGAACAAAGACCTGTTCCCCTATCTCCATGGCTTTAAGGAACGCGCCTCGGCCCCCGACACCATCGAATATAAAATTGGCGAAATCTTCGGGGAGATTAAAAACAGATTTCAAAGCGGATATTCTCTGCGTGACGCGCTGGAATTAATGGACGAACTCAAATTCCGCTCCCAGAAAGAAAAGCACGAGCTATCACACCTGTACGAAGCAAAAATCAAAAACATGGGCAATGCGGGCCGCAATGGTGGGGAGTATTACACCCCGCGCCCCTTGATCCGCGCCATGATCCAAGTGCTCAACCCGCAAATCGGCGAGCGCATCTATGACGGGGCCTGTGGTTCCGCCGGGTTCTTGTGCGAGGCGCATGATTTTATGAGGCAGAAAAAGCTGACGACCAGTGAACTTGAAATCCTGCAAACCAAAACCTTCTACGGCAAGGAAAAGAAAAGCCTCGCCTATGTCATCGCGATCATGAATATGATTCTGCACGGCATAGATGCGCCGAACATCCTGCACACCAACACGCTGTCCGAGAACTTAAGCGATATTCAGGACAAAGACCGTTTTGATGTTATTCTCGCCAACCCCCCGTTCGGCGGGAAAGAACGGCCAGAGGTGCAACAGAACTTCCCGATCAAGACGAGCGAGACAGCGTTCTTGTTCCTGCAGCACTTCATCAAATCGCTCAAAGCCGGAGGCCGCGCGGCGATCGTAATCAAGAACACATTTTTGTCGAACTCCGACAATGCCTCAACGGCTTTGCGGAAGGAACTGCTTGAAAATTGCAACCTACACACGGTGCTTGATTGCCCTGGCGGCACGTTCCTCGGCGCGGGTGTCAAAACCGTGGTGTTGTTCTTTAACAAGGGCGAAGCCACGCGAAAGATTTGGTATTACCAACTCGACCCGGGCCGTAACATGGGCAAAACCAATCCGCTCAATGATGATGACCTAAAAGAATTTGTTGAGCTCCAAACTAAGTTTAAAGACGGCGATAAGTCATGGAGCATAAACATTGCAGACATAGACCAATCGAGCTTCGACCTCTCGGTCAAAAATCCACAAGGACCCGAAGAAACTAAGTTGCGTGATCCGGAAGAAATCATAGCCGAGATCGTTGCCTTAGATGCTGAAAGTGCAGACATCCTAAGTAAAGTACGGGGGATGCTGTGACCACTGGTTGGAATAGATTAAAACTTAGAGAAATTTGTGACTTTAAAAATGGGCTTTGGACAGGAAAAAAGGAGCCGTATGTTCGTGTAGGCGTCATACGTAATACAAATTTCACTAAAGAGGGGTTCTTAGACAATTCTGACATAGCCTATCTTGATGTTGAGGTTAAGCTGTATGCGACAAGAAAGCTTGAAGCAGGAGATATAATTTTAGAAAAATCGGGCGGTGGGCCTAAGCAGCCTGTTGGTCGGGTAGTTTACTTTGACAAAATGAAGGGTGAATTTTCTTTCAGCAATTTTACATCTGTAATTAGAGTGCGAGAAAAAAGCAAAATTGACCCTGCATACTTACATCGTTTGTTACATTTCTATTATATGTCAGGCTTAACAGAGCCTATGCAGAAATACTCAACGGGTATAAGAAATTTGCAACTCAAAGAATATCAAGAGCTTATTATTCCTTTCCCATCCATTCAGGAACAAAAATACATTGTAGATATTTTGGATGAGGCGTTTGCGGGGATTGATCAAGCCATCGCCAACACAGAAAAAAACCTCGCCTCCACTCGCGAGCTATTTGAAAGATTCGTACACGGTCTTCTTGTTACAAACAATACTAATTGGTCTGTAAAAAAAATCGGTGATGTTTGCAATCTTTATCAGGGGCTTGCTATTAACCAGGGAACCAAACATCTTTTGGTTGAAAATAGTAGCCTGCCACTTTTAAGAATTAAAGATTTGAGAAATAATTCCTAAGAACAATATGTTTCAGAGACTGGATTTCCTCCTAACTCTGAAGTTTTCCCTGAAGATATCATTTATACAAGAACAGGTCAGATTGGGCTAGTTTTTAAAGGTAGACGAGGAGTTCTTCATAATAACAGTTTTAAAGTTGTACCAAATGAGGGATTGGATAAAGACTACCTTTATTGGTGGTTACAAGAACCGATATTTAGAAAAAAAATTACTTCTCTCGCATCTCGTGCGGCACAGCCGGATATTACTCATAAGATATTCAAAGATCAGGAAATGTTTCTTCCTTCTTTGAGTTATCAAAAAGCTGCCGCAGAGAAAATTGACTATGTTTATTTACAGTGTGAAAGCCTTTCTAATATGTATCAACAAAAACAATTTTCTCTCAATGAACTCAAACAATCGCTCCTTCACAAAGCTTTCAGCGGCGAACTGACAGCTAATATGGCCAAGGATATGGCGGAGGCGGCGGAATGAAAGAGAGCTACACGGAATCCGACACGCGCTCTGAACTTATTGACCCTGCTATCAAACAGGCGGGCTGGGGCGTTGAGGAGCATAGCCGTGTCCGCCGTGAAGTGATTACGCTAGGCCGTTTGCAAGGCGCGGGAAAACGCGCCAAACAGGATATTGCAGATTATGTGTTGATTTATAAAGGTCACAAACTCGGCGTGATTGAGGCTAAGGCGCGGGACAAAGGTGATACTGAAGGCCTGCAACAGGCCAAACGCTATGCCGCAATGCTGCAGGCCCGCTATGCCTATTCCACCAACGGCCTGAAAATCTATGAGGTCGATATGGTGACGGGGGAGGAAAAGTATGTTGACCGTTACCCCACACCGCAAGAGCTCTGGAACCTCACCTTTGGTGATGTTAACGAATGGCGTGACCGTTTTGCCGCAGTGCCGTTTGAAGATGGCGGCGGGAAGTGGGAGCCGCGTTATTACCAACACAACGCCATCAGCAAGGCACTGGAAGCCATCGCGCACGGCAAAGACCGTATCCTCCTGACGCTCGCCACGGGTACGGGCAAAACCTCTATCGCGTTTCAGCTTTCATGGAAGTTGTTCCACAGCAAATGGAATATCAGCCGGGAGCCGACCCGCCGTCCGC
The DNA here is from genome assembly GCA_964423095.1 of uncultured Micavibrio sp. GTDB lineage: Bacteria > Pseudomonadota > Alphaproteobacteria > Micavibrionales > Micavibrionaceae > Micavibrio_A. The sequence continues at coordinate 2,918 of CAYRDI010000002.1, read as the reverse complement.
GCATCTTGTTTTTGGCGGACCGGAACATCCTCGCCAACCAAGCCTATAACTCTTTTTCCGCCTTCCCCGAAGATGCGCTGGTGCGGATCAAGCCAAGCGAGATCAAGAAACAGGGGCGCGTGCCAAAGAACGCCAGTATCTTCTTTACGATCTTCCAGACCTTTATGAGCGGCACGGATGCCGATGGAAATCCCGCCCCGTATTTCGGGGAGTATCAGCCCGATTTCTTCGATTTTATTATCATTGATGAATGCCACCGCGGCGGAGCCAAGGACGAAAGCAACTGGCGTGGCATTCTGGAGTATTTCAAGCCTGCTGTGCAGCTTGGCCTCACTGCCACGCCCAAGCGCAAAGACAACGTCGATACGTATGCCTATTTTGGCAATCCGGTTTATATATATTCCCTCAAAGAAGGGATCAATGACGGTTATCTCACGCCCTTTAAGGTCAAGCAAATTGCGACGACCATTGATGAGTACGTCTACACTTCAGACGATGATGTCGTACAGGGCGACATCGAAGAAGGCCGCCGCTATACCGAAGGCGAGATCAACCGCATTATAGAGATTCCCGAGCGCGAGAAGTACCGCGTTAAGACGTTTATGGAGATGATCAACCAGAATGAAAAGACGATCATCTTTTGCGCGACGCAAGACCATGCCCGCCAAGTGCGCGACTATATCAACCAGATCAAGAAAAGCACCAATCCCGATTACTGCGTCCGTGTAACGGCGCAGGACGGCGCGGAAGGCGAGCGTTTCCTTGAGCTGTTTCAAGACAATGAAAAGACGATCCCGACAATCCTGACGACCTCGCAAAAGCTCTCAACGGGGGTTGATGCACGCAACGTCCGCAATATCGTGTTGATGCGCCCCGTGAACTCCATGATCGAATTTAAACAGATTGTAGGGCGCGGGACCAGGCTCTTCGAGGGTAAGGACTACTTTACCATCTACGACTTTGTAAAAGCCTACACACACTTTAACGACCCGGAATGGGACGGTGAGCCAATCGACCCAGAACCCACGAAGCCGCGCCCGCCGCGTGGCGGCGGTGACGACGTTCCGCCCACCACAGGCCCTACGCCCGAGCCAAGACCGGAGAAGGTCATCATTAAGCTCGGCAACGGCAAAGAACGTACCTTGCAACATATGTCGGCGACGATGTTCTATAGCCCCGATGGGAAGCCTATGTCTGCCGCGCAGTTTGTAGAGCGGCTTTACGGCGAATTGCCTGTTCTATTCCAAAACGAAGATGAACTGCGAGAGTTATGGGGGCAACCTGAGACACGGAAGGCCTTGCTTGTGGCTTTGAACGATAAGGGCTTTAGCGAGGAGGCTTTAAAAGAAATTGGCCGTATGATCGAGGCCCAAAATAGCGACCTTTACGACATTCTGGCCTATATAGCCTTTAACTTTACGCCGATTACTCGCAGCGAGCGTGTTGAAGGACGGGAAGACCTGATCCTTTCACAGTATGATGATAAGCTGAGGGCGTTCCTGCATTTTGTCCTGCGGCAGTACATCGATCAAGGCGTTGAGGAGCTTGATCAAGACAAGTTGCCGCACTTGTTAGAGCTTAAATATCACGCAGTCACTGACGCGGCTGAGCAGTTGGGCGGGGTTTCCCGCATACGCGATGCATTTATAGGGTTTCAAAGGTATTTATATACTGAGGTCTAAGTATGGCGTTTCTTACTGAAGACGAGATAACAGACATTTTTTCCGTGCATTTGGAAAAGCAAGGATATGAGATTGTATCCAGGGCCAAAGGGCAGTCCCGTGGTGCGGATATTGTTGCCAAATTAAATGGTCAAACTCTTTATGTCGAAGCAAAGGGCGGAGGTTCCCAGGCGTCCTACAGCAAAAGATTTGGAAAGCCCTTTACCAGGCTTCAGGCTTATCAACATACTGATGTCGCTTTTGCCTGCATATCAAGAATGATTTCTCGTTATAATCCTGACTACGTTGGCATAATTCTGCCAGATGACCTAAATCATAATGATGCAATACATGAACTGTTGCCTGCAATTAAGAAGCTGGATGCTGGAGCGTGGTTGGTTGGCAAAGATGGTATTAAGTATTTAGCTAATCCGGTTTATTTAAAATAAGTAAAAGTACAGATGAACCAAATCTAGCATTTTAGATAGTTCGCCCAGGCCTGCATCATTTTTGTACGTTGTGGCAAGAATTGTGTTCGGTCGTAAGCTTCTCCCAAGGGATTGCGTGTTTTATGTGCCAACTGTTTTTCAATGACTTCGCTGTCGTAATTTAACTCTTCGCGAATGACGGTCCTGGCTAGGGCTCTAAAACCATGGGCAACGGCGCTGCCTTCAAATCCCATGCGTTTTAAAGCCGTGTTGACGGTATTTTCGCTCATCGGCTGTTTGGGGCTTACTTGGGATGGGAATACCCAATCTGTGTTTAAATGCCCTGTTTCCTTCTTTTGTTCTTTTAGAATGTCTATAACCTGTTTGCTCAAGGGCACGATGTGCGCGCGGCGCATTTTCATTTTATCGGCGGATATATGCCATTCTTTTGTTTCAAAGTTAATTTCGGACCACTGTGCCTGTCTTATTTCGCCAGGTCGTTGGAAGGTAAGAAGGGAAAGCCAAATGGCTCGCCTAGTGCGTTCGTAGAGACGGGCTTTGTTCTCTTTCAATTTATGCAGGAACTCTGGGAGATCTTTGCTTTCTAGTGCGGGGTAGTGTTTGGTTCGACGTGCTCGAAGGGCACCCTTTAAGTCGGCGGCAGCATCCCTATCGCATCTTCCTGTCTGTATTCCGTACCTGAAAACCATGCCACATGCCTGCTTTGTCTTGGAGGCCAATTCCAGGGCATCACGCTTTTCCATCTTTCGAAGACATTCTAGAAGTTCTGGCGGGGTAATTTGAGATATCGGGCGGTTACCAATAAAGG
>CAYRDI010000001.1:73504-100956 GCA_964423095.1 uncultured Micavibrio sp. | reverse complement strand
ATCATACGCAGGGCGACTGTTTCCGCATGAAGCGAGGCACGGCTAGGCATAACGCCTTTGTGGCCATGCGTCTGGCGATGAACCCTGTATTCCTGCACTGTTCCGGCGTTGATCGCGGCAACAGGCATATCGCCAAAGTAGGGGAGAAGGTGCGCTTTGATGCGCAATTCCTGTCCTTTGACGTATTTGTCGCTACGTTGCCCTTGGGTCATGACAAGATATTCGGACAGGAATTTTTCGGCGGCTTCCAAGAATGTAGGCCCGGTATGTTTCTTGGGTTTGGCTGTCATGACCTCGCGCTGGCTACCGCTTTGAGGGACAGCAAATTTTTTCAGCATGTCATGGATGCGGGTTTCTTGTTTCATTTGCTGCGCCGATAGGTACATGGCCATGTACCATTGCTGCGCAAAATCTTTTGCAAATGTCAGGCTTTCTTCCTTGGTCGAGGAACGGTGATTGCGTCCGTTTAGATACGTTGAACATTGCCAGAAGCGGCTGTTATCCCGTTTGTAGAGATGGACTTTGCCATCCAGCAAAGTGTGGGTTTCGGTATTCATCACTTACCTCCATGCACAGGTGAAACTGTGTAAGACATGTGTAAGTGTAATATGAAAAAGTTAAATAAATTAACTTGTTGATTTTGAATGATTATTTTTGTCTTTGAATAGACATAATTGCATTTCGAGTGCGGTACGTTCAACCACTCCGCCACCTGCCCGTGACATGAAATTTCAGGGCACGAGGGCCCCGAGGAAGTGTTGCGCCGTGGTTATAAAGGAAGGTTCAACCCTTGTCCACCGTCGCCTTCAAAAGGGCGGTCAGGCGGCTTTGCGCCTTGGAATCGCTGAGCTTTTTACGTTTTGTGGTCTGAATATAGAAAGCATCGATGGCGCGCAGGCCTTGCGTGGTAATTTTTGCCGCGCGGAGGTCCAGTCCTTCGTCCCGGAAGGCGCGAGCGATGTCATAAAGGAGGCCGTGGCGGTCCCGCGCCTCAATCTCCACCACCGTGTCGCTGCCGCTCGCGGTGTTATTGATGGTCACCTTTGGTTCGATGTCAAATACCATATCCTGCCGCGTCAGCGGCTTTTTATGCGCGGCTATTTTTGCATCAATATCAAGCGTTCCATCAATCGCATGTAGGATGCTCTGGCGCAGATCGTCCTGCCGGCGTTCGCTATCGAAAGGTAATCCGACCGAATTCTGAATAATAAAACGGTCCACGGCCATTTTATTTTCGGGAATGGTGTTGATGTAGGCACGCATGATGGATGCCCCTTCGGCAGAGAGCGCCCCGCAGAGCGTGGCAAAAAGCCCGGACCTGTCCGGTGTGTAAACCATGATAATGGTTGCCGATTGCTTTTCATCCGTGGTGATGTCCACCATGGTGGTGCCGGGGCGAAGACCTTTGGGAAGCGAGATTTCGGTCACCATGCCGGGTTCTTCCCCCCGCATCAGAGCAGCGGTTTTTAAATAGAGTTCTTCCATCAGGCGGGCTTTCCATGCACTCCACCGTCCCGGGCCTACGCCCATGATGTCCGCCGTGGTGAGAACGAAAAGAAGGTCAAGCCGATCGATGTTACGCACCCGTGCCGAAAAATCCGCAATTGTTTTGGGGTCGTTCATGTTGCGGCGGAAGGCCGTATCGGACATCAAAAGATGTTCAAGGACAAGCCATGAAACGAGATCCGTTTCTTCGCCCGAAAGTCCGAAGCGGGGGCCGAGTGCGAGGGCCAGTTCCGCGCCCAGTTCCGCATGTCCGCCACCGCGGCCTTTGCAGATGTCATGCAGGAACATGGCCACGTACAATGCGCGGCGGTCTTTGATATTTTTGGCGATTTCCGATGCAAGCGGGGCTTCGTTTCTTACATCGCCTTTTTCCAATTTGTGCAGGATGTCGATGCAATGCAGGATATGTTCATCCACCGTGAAATAATGATACCGGTCGAATTGCATGAGCGCGATAATGCGCCCGAAATCCGGTATGAACCGGCCGAGGATACCGGATTCATTGAGGCGGCGAAGGATATAGGCAGGATCTTTGTCCGCCGTTAGAATTTCGATGAAAATCTGGTTGGCGAGGGAGTCTTCACGCATGTTGTCGTCGATATATTTCAGGTTGCGCGAGATTTCCTTTAACGCGAAGGGGTGAATATCCTTTCCCGTATCCTGAAAGACCCGGAAGAGGCGTAGCATGTCCACAGGGTGCGTCTTCAGGTTTTGTGCTGGACCGAAGATCAGCCGGTCATCGAGAATTTCGAATCCTAGAAAGCTCACCGTTTTTTTGCGGGAATCATCGTTTTCTTCATGTTGGATGGCGGCGATCAGGATGCGGGTCAAATCCCCGATGTCGCGTGTGACCAGGAAGTAATGTTTCATGAAGCGTTCGACGGCGCGGCCTGTCAACCTGGCCTTATACCCCAGACGCGCGGCAAGATCCGGTTGCACATCGAAATGCAGTCGTTCTTCGGCACGTCCCGCGATCTGGTGGAGGTGACAGCGCACGTTCATGAGAAAATCATGCGCCTTTTGGAATTTGCGTGCTTCGCCCGCCGTCAGGATATTCAGGCCTGCAAGGTCTTGCAGCGTGCGTGCGCCATGGAGAACGTCCGTGATCCAGAGTAGGGTTTGGAAATCCCGCAAGCCACCTTTTCCTTCCTTGATGTTGGGTTCCAGAACATAGCGCGTGTCATTGTAACGTGCATGGCGTTCATCCCGTTCGATCAGCTTTGCGGCGACATAGGCCCTTTTTTCCTCAGAATTTAACAGCAGGGTTATTTCTTTTCGCAAATCATGGCCTATCTGCAGGTTCCCGTAAACAGGGCGGGAGTCGAGCAAGCTGGTCATCACCTTGCTGTCGCGTGCGGCGATGTCAAGGCATTCGACCTTTGTTCGCACGGCATGGCCGATCTTGAACCCCCGGTCCCACAGTGCATAAAGGAATTTTTCGATGGCGCTTTGTTCGGTGGGCGTGAACGCCGTTTCCTTATAAAACTGAAGGTCTATATCGGAGTGCGGGCAAAGTTCCGCCCGCCCGTAACCGCCGAGCGCCATCAGGCACAGATCCGGTGCCGTGCCGAAATGTTCCGCGCCGATAGCGGCCAGAACCCCATCCATTCTTGCGGCATTTTCGTGCACAAATTCCGCCCCAGAAATCGTGCGGGCGGCCAGCCGTTCCAGAAGGGGATCCGGCGCGGCGTCTTCTTTTCTTTGTGGCGTGTGCATGATGCTCACTGTATAAAGAGTCTATGGATTTGCAAGCAACAATCACGCTTTTTATGACTGTTTTAGGTTTTGCCCTAAAACCTGGCCCCGGTCTTACGACGATTATGTCCCGAACGATGGCGCAAGGTATGCCGGGCTGTTTTGCGTTTATGGCCGGATTTTGTCTTGTCATGACATTTTATCTTTCTCTTCTTTTTGCAGGTTTGAAGTTTGCCGAAGATGACGTGATGTTCATATCCATTTTCCTGAAGGCAATCACATCGGTTTACCTGATTTATTTGGGTATAAAGGGTTTGCTGAATCCGGATGTGCAGATTTCAATGTATGAAGACAAGGAAATAAAACTGTTTGATACATTTCTCGCAGGGCTTATGGTGACCGCCGCCAATCCGCTCGTCATCGTTTTTTACGGTGTTTTGTTACCGAGCATCGTCCCGATTGCGGGTATGGGCATAAACGATATGGTCATCGTTATTATGATAGTGTTGTTTGTAGAAACCGCAGGGGCAATGGCCTATGCGCTTCCCGTTGCCTATGCGCGGAGTATCATAACACCCAAATTTTTAAGAGTTGCCAGCTTGGTGGCCAGTACGGTTATTCTGGTTGTAGGTTTGGTCATCGCATGGTCGGCGATGCCGGCGAAGGATTTACTGCTTCTTGGTGGCGGCCAATAGTGATTTGAGGCGGTAGAGGGCCTCCAGCGCATCGCGCGGGGCGAGCGTATCCGGATCAATCGCCGCGAGCTCTTTTTCTAATTCTGTATCTTTTTGTTTTGGTGTGGGCGGCGTTGACTGAAACAGCGGTAAATCTTCGGCCAGCCGCGTCACGGCCCCTGAATGTTCGCCTGCATTCAAAAGTTCCAGCACCGTATTGGCGCGGGTAACGACGACATCGGGCAGGCCGGCAAGGCGCGCGACATGAATGCCGTAGGATCGGTCTGCCGCTCCCGCCGCAACGGCATGCAAGAACACGATATTGTCATCCCATTCCTTGACCTGCATCGAATAACAGGCGAGGGCAGGGAGTTTGGATTTCAAATCGGTCAATTCATGGTAATGGGTGGCAAAAATGCTGCGGCTTTTGTTGACCTCGTGCAGGTGTTCGACGCAGGCCCACGCAATGGAAAGGCCATCATAAGTAGCTGTTCCGCGCCCGATTTCATCCAGGATAACAAGACTGCGTGGTGTGGCTTGATTGAGAATGGTCGCAGTTTCCACCATTTCGACCATAAATGTGGAATGGCCGCGGGCCAGATCATCCGAGGCACCGACGCGGGAAAAGCATTTATCGACGATCCCGATATGCGCTTTGGTGGCGGGAACGAAGGAGCCCATCTGCGCCAGAATGGCGATCAGCGCGTTTTGCCGCAGGAAGGTCGATTTCCCCGCCATGTTGGGGCCGGTGAGCAGCCACAATCTTTGCCGCGGCGAAAGCGCGCAATCATTGGGCACGAAGGCTTGGCCGCATTTCTTTAACGCGGCTTCGACCACCGGGTGGCGGCCGCCCGTGATGGCAAAGGCGGTATCGTCCGACATCATCGGACGAATATAATTTTGTTCCACCGCAAGAGTTGCCAATGAAAGGGCCACATCCAAATCCGCCGCACCGCGGGCAATCCGGCCCAGGGTTTCAGACACGGCGGCGGTTTGCCGCACAAATTCGGCAAAGAATTTTTGTTCCAGCGCGAGCGATTTGTCGGCCGCCGAAGAAATATCCCGTTCCAGTTCCGATAACTCCGGCGTGGTAAAGCGCGCATTGTTGGCAAGGCTCTGGCGGTGGATATAGGGGTTTGCCGCATCGTCCCTTTTCACCATCAGCCGGTCGGCATGGCGGGCGGGCACTTCGATGAAATAGCCCAGCACGTTGTTAAACGAAATTTTTAAAAGGTTGATGTCCGTATCATCCCTGTATTTTGCCTGCAGGGCCGCGATCATCCGTTTGCTGTCGTCGCGGAGTTTGCGCAAATGATCGAGATCGGCGGCGTAACCATCCCGGATAAAACCGCCTTCGCGCTCCAGCATCGGCAGGGTTTCGCCAAGGGCGGATTTTAATGTGTCTTTGAGGGATTGAGTCTCTGCATCGGCCAAAAGATTGTGTGCAAAATATTGCGCAACATCACCGCCCGCCGCCAGCAATACGGCCCGCAATGTTTCGGCAATCTCCAGCGCATCCCGCACCATGCCGAGATCACGCGGGCCGCCGCGCCCGATGGTCAGGCGCGAAAGGGCGCGTTCCATATCGGGCATCTGTTTCAACATATCGCGCAAATGGTTCCGCAGGTCGACCTGCATGACAAAGGTTTCGACCTGATCATGCCGCGTGGTGATGGCAGGAAGATTTGTGAGCGGGGCCGACAGACGCGCCTGCAACGCCCGTGCGCCAGCACCGGTGACGGTATGATCGATGCAATCCAGCAAGCTGCCCCGCCGTTCGCCGTTTTGGGTGCGTACGAGTTCGAGTGAGCGGCGCGTGGCGGGGTCTATGTCCATGACCGCGCCGCTGGTCACCTGTCGCAGCCGGAATATATGCGGCATTTTGCCTTTTTGCGTACGGGTGACGTAATCAATGAGCGCACCGGCCGCCGCCGTTTCGGCACGGGAGAGCGCTCCAAACGCTTCCAGCGTTCCAACGCCGAACAATCTTTCCAGTCGTTTTTGTGCGTTCTGGGAATCGAACAACGAGGATGGTTGTGGTGTTAAAACCTGTTTTTGCTGCGCAAAAATATCCTGCGTTGCGATTCTGTCCTGTAACAGGATTTCCGATGGCGCGATCCGGTCCAAGGCTGCGGCAACGCCGCCGCGTTCCAAAGGTTGTGCCAGGAATTCGCCCGTGGACAGATCAAGCCATGACAACCCGAATTGTCCGCCGGTTTCGCAAATGGCGGCCAGATAATTGTTTTCGCGCGGGGTGAGCAGGGTGTCTTCGGTTAGCGTGCCTTGCGTGACCACGCGGATGACATCGCGGTTGACCAATGCCTTATACCCGCCGCGCTTTTTGGCTTCTTCGGGTGTTTCGGTCTGTTCACAGATGGCGACCTTGAAGCCGGAGCGGATGAGTTTGGCGAGGTAGGGTTCATAGGCATGGAACGGCACCCCGCACATCGGGATTTCATCGCCCTGATTTTTGCCGCGTTTGGTGAGTGTGATATCGAGGCATTCCGATGCCGCGATCGCATCGTCAAAGAACATTTCGTAAAAATCGCCCATGCGGTAGAATAGCAGCATATCCGGATATTGGCTTTTGAGCGCGTGATACTGCGCCATCATCGGCGTGTGGCCTTCGGCGGCGAAGTCTTCTTCCGTTTTCAGGGCAGCGGATTGGGTCATAGGCTTTTATAGCAATAGGCCGCGCGCATGGCCATGCCGGCCTGTTTTAGGCCACAAGAACAATGGGGATAAATCCGGCTATTCGGCCGCGGTTTTGATGGCGGTGGGGGCGAGCATATTCGCGATACGGGCCGCGAGTTTTTTGGCGATTTCGTCCTTGGAGGCTTTGGGCCAATCTTCGACGCCCGTGGCTGTCACCAGATGGACGGTGTTGTCATTCACATCGAAGGCGGGATTTTCGGGCGATACCGCGTTGGCCACAATCATATCGCAGCCCTTCTTTTTCAATTTCACGCGGGCGTTGGCGATCACATCATCCGTTTCGGCGGCAAAACCGATCACGAGGCGCGGGCGTTTCGGGCCCGTGGATGAAATCGTGGATAAGATGTCTGGATTCTGTGTAAAAGAAAGAGTCATCGCCGTATCGGAAGTCTTTTTCATTTTCGATGTGGCCACCTTTTCCAGTGTCCAGTCCGCCACGGCAGCGGCAAATACGGCAATATCCACGGGCAATGATTTTTGGCAGGATTCCAGCATCTCCCGCGCAGTTTCGATACGTATCCCTTCAACCGATTTGGGAAGTTCGAGGTGTGTAGGGCCGCTCACCAAGGTAACAGAAGCACCAAGATCGGCGAGGGCGGCGGCAATGGCATAACCTTGCTTGCCCGATGACCGATTGGCAACGAAACGAACCGGATCAATCGGCTCAACCGTCGGACCCGCCGTGACGAGCGCGCGAAGTCCGGCGAGCGGTTTATTTTTCAAAAAAAAACCGGTGATGGCGGATAATATTTTTTCGGGCTCCAACAGGCGTCCGTGACCGATTTCGCCGCACGCCATCTCTCCGGCAGCGGGCCCTTCAATCAGAATGCCGCGTTTGCGCAAAGTTTCGATGTTGGCTTTGGTTGCCGGATTTTCCCACATTTGCGGGTTCATGGCGGGACAGACCATCACGGGTTTGTCGGAGGCAAGCAGGGTGGTGGTGGCCAGATCATCGGCCAGGCCGTTTGCCATTTTGGCAAGGATATTGGCGGAGGCCGGTGCCACGACGATCAGGTCACATTCGCGGGACAGGCGGATATGTCCCATTTCGGTTTCATCTTTGAGCGACCAGAGATCGGTATAAACGGTATCTTCGGACAGGGCGGCCACGGATAAGGGTGTGACGAATTGCTCGCCGCCTTTGGTCAGGATGCAGCGCACGGAGCCGCCGGATTTTTTGATTCCGCGGATCAGCTCCAGCGATTTATAGGCAGCGATGCCACCGGAGATAATCAAAAGTATGCGTTTGTTGCTTAACATGCTTTTTAAGGTGTCGCTTCCATTCTTGTTATTCGCATGAATTCTCCTACGTCTTTTGACGTTTTAAAGAAATACTGCAAACTTTTTTTAAGCCTGGGCAGTAATGGTTTTATAAAAGTTTTGATTTCTTCTGCAAGCTCATCCTTTTCGGCAACCGGATGAAAACATGACGATAAATATTTCAGTATTTCGGCTTGTGCTGAAAATACACGAATTGTTTCAATGAGTTCATCGTCGGCTTGCTTGTTTTTACCTTCTTGTAAGATGGCGTTCATAAGGTGCCCGCCCGTAATATTATGGAGATTTATGCCCATGCCGGCATTTCTAAAATGCGACACTATATTTTCGGGCATCACTCTGAGCATAAAGCGGTTTGTGATGGTCTTATGGGCACAGTCTCTCGCTGTTCTAAGGAGTTCGCGCGCTGTTTCTTCTGTCCATGCCGTCTCTTCAAAAGCGCAGCATGTTTTGAAGGCTGTTTCTACTCTTTGATCAAATGGTAGATTTTCCTTCATTTGCGTTTTCTTCTCCGTTCAAAGAAAAACCCCGCCGTTTGACGGGCGGGGCTGATCTTATGAAATTGTAGACAAAATTGCGAGCAAATTACTCGGCAGCTTTGTCCGTTGCTTCTTCAGCAGCGTCCGTTGCTTCTTTTGCAGCGTCTTTTGCATCCGTTGCGGCATCAGCAGCAGCATCGGCAGCATCAGAGGCTTTTTCAGCGGCGTCGGCAGCAGCGTCAGCGGCCGGAGCGGCTTGCGTTGCATCAGCAGCGGCAGCAGCGGCATCAGAAGCGGCATCGGTTGCAGCAGCAGCGGCATCCGTTGCTTGGTCAGCAGCCGTAGCGGCGGCATCAGCAGCATCGGCAGCAGCGTCAGCAGCCGGAGCGGCAGCTTCCATGGCATCGCCGGCAGCAGGCTCAACGCCCGTGATGTCGGAAGAAGCGTCTTGGTTTTTGTAGATAACTTGCATTGCGGCGATGCCTGCGAACAGGACAACGGCAGCGAATACAACAGATTTTACGATGTTGTTCATGAGAGTGTTCCCTTTGTTAAGATTTAGTCGTTTCACCCGTTACGGTGTTTTTAACCCCGATTCATACGGGTGAGCCCGACATGAATGCAGCGCAAAACTTATAAAAACTCCGCGTTGCGATTTCAAGTCCTTTTTTGCATAAGTCTTTAAAATGCCCTAAATATTAACGCCTTCATGGATGGCGACGACGCCGAAGGTCAGGCTTTCAGCACGACAACGGCTGAAACCCGCCATTTCCATGCGCCGGATTAGGGCCTCGCGGGTGGGGAATTTTCGAATACTTTCCACAAGATATTGGTAGCTGTCGCGGTCTTTGGCGACGATTTCCCCGATTTTGGGGATCAGGTGGTAGGAATAGGTGTCATAAAGCCGAGCCAGGAAAGGTTCGCGCACCTGTGAAAATTCAAGACAGTAGAATCGGCCACCGGGTTTCAAAACCCGTTTTGCTTCGGCCAGCGCATCGTCGATCCGCGTGACATTCCGGAGGCCGAAAGCGATCGTATAGACATCGACGCTGTCATCGGGGAGAGGGAGCTTTTCCGCATTGCCCGTGATCCATTCAAAATCGTTCACATAGCCAAGGTCGATGGCGCGGTCGCGGCCCACGCGGAGCATTTCGGCATTCAAATCGCACAGAGTATAACGCGCCTCCGGCCCCGCCTTTTTGCGGATACGGAACGCAATGTCGCCGGTGCCGCCCGCAACATCCAGATAGTGCAATCCGGGGCGCGGTCGGATTTTGCGGATCAGGTGGTCTTTCCACAAACGGTGCAGCCCGCCGGACATCAAATCATTCATGATGTCATATTTGTTGGCAACGGAATCAAAGACGCCGATCACTTTGCGGGTCTTTTGTTCGGGGGTAACGCGTTCGGTGCCGAACCAGTCTTTTTCCGGATTTTGCATGATGATATCCCTTGCAAATAATGATAAGGAAATAGCCCATGAAACTGATCAAAGCAATGGCAACGGTGGGGGGATTGACGGGGGTAAGCCGGATTTTGGGCTTTGTCCGCGATGTCATGACGGCTGCAATCCTTGGGGCAGGGCCGGTGGCGGACGCCTTTATCGTTGCCCTGAAACTCCCCAACCTGTTCCGCCGGATTACGGCCGAAGGGGCGTTTTCGGTGTCGTTCGTGCCCATGTATTCCGCCAAATTGCAAAAGGACGGCGAAGAAACCGCCGATGCATTCGCAAGCAACGCCTTTGCCGTGATGCTGGCCGCGCTCACGCCGTTTGTGATTTTGTGCATGGTCGCCATGCCGTTCGTCATCAAATTTATCGCGCCGGGGTTCGAGGTGGGGCAGGAACGATACGCCCTCGCCGTCGAAATGACGCGGATCACGTTTCCGTATCTTTTGCTGATTTCCTTATCATCCCTGATCGGCGGGATATTGAACGCACATGAAAAATTCATGCCGTTTGCCGCCGCGCCTATCGTCTTTAACCTTTGCCTGATTGCGGCACTGGTGTTTTTAACGCCGATGCTGGAAAGCGGCGGTCATGCGCTGTCCTGGGGGTTGTTCGCCGCAGGTATTTTTCAACTGGTTGGACTGTATCTGTGCATGAAGCGGTACAAGATTTCGATGCGGTTACAGCTTCCGAAATTCGATGCCGATATAAAACGCCTGTTTAAATTGATGGGGCCGGGGGTGATCGGCGCGGGCGTCATGCACATCAACCTGTTCATCGATGTGATGATCGCATCCATGTTGCCGCAGGGGTCAATCTCCTATCTGTATTATGCGGACCGTTTGAACCAGTTGCCGCTCGGTATGGTCGGCATTGCGGTGGGGACGGCCCTGCTTCCCATGCTCTCGCGCACCATCGCGGGCGGAAACCATGAAGAAGGACGCGCGCTGTTCAACCGCTCGCTGGAAATCTGTTTGTTGCTGGCGTTGCCCGCCGGTGCGGCCATGCTGGTGAGTGCGGAGCCGTTGATCAAGGCGTTGTTCCAGCGCGGTGCGTTCGATGCTGCGGATGCGCAAACCACTGCCTATGTTCTGATGGGGTATTCCCTGGGCATTCCCGCCTATGTGGCGAGTAAGGTTTTATCGACAACCTATTATGCGCGCCATGATACGGCGAGCCCTGTGAAGGTGTCGGTCGTCTGTGCGCTGACCAACATCGCGCTCGCGTTGACCCTCATGCAATTTCTGGGTGTGGCAGGGATCGCGCTGTCCACGGGGCTGTGTGGCTGGTTGCAGTTACTCTTGCTACAGCGGGGGCTGAAAGGCTCCGACATCGCGTCGTTTGACGATAAATTCAAATTCCGCGCGAAACGGATCATCTTTGCCACTTGCCTGATGTGTGTGGTTCTGGCTATAGTCACGTACCTGACTTACGGATATTACGATGGAAACCAGTTTGAAAAAATCGCTGCGCTTCTTGTTCTGGTGGCCTCTGGCCTGACCAGCTATTCGTTTGCCATTTTGAAAAGTGGCGCCATACAAATCAAAGACATCAAATCATTATTCGTTAGAAAGAAAGCGTCATGAAAAAGCGCATATTTTCGGGCATGCAGCCCACCAACCGTCTCACGCTTGGCAATTATCTGGGCGCGCTCAAAAACTGGGTGAAGTTGCAGGACGAACCCAACACCGAATGTATTTATTGTGTGGTCGATCTTCACGCCAACACAACGGGCTATACGCCGGAAACCTTAAAGGCTTCGACGCGCGAAGTAGCGGCGGCGTATATCGCGGCGGGGGTTGATCCGAAACGCTCCATCATTTTTCCGCAGTCGGCGGTATCGGGTCATGCGGAGCTTGGCTGGATGCTTGGTTGTATCACGCCGCTCGGCTGGCTGAACCGCATGACGCAGTTCAAGGACAAGGCGGGCAAGGATAAAGAAAAGGCGTCTGCCGGTCTTTATACCTATCCGGTGCTGATGGCGGCAGACATTCTTTTGTACCATGCCACGCATGTGCCGGTAGGGGATGACCAGAAGCAGCATGTCGAACTGACGCGCGATATTGCCATTTCGTTCAACCAGCATATCGCAGGAAGGGATTTTTTTCCGATCCCCGAACCCGCGATCATGGGTGACGCCACGCGGGTGATGAGCCTTCGGGACGGGACGCAAAAAATGTCCAAATCCGCCGAAAGCGATATGACGCGGATCAACCTGACCGACGATGCCGATACGATTGCGAACAAGATCAAAAAGGCAAAGACGGATGCGGGAAATGTTCCGGCGAATGCCGCGGAATGCGAAGGACGGCCCGAAGCCAAAAATCTGATCACCATCTATGCCGCGCTGGCCGGAACGGGGCGGCAGGCCGTGATGGATCAATTCGGGGGGCAGCAGTTTTCGGCGTTCAAAAACGCTTTGTCGGATCTGACGGTCGCCAAGATGGGGCCGATGACCGAACGGATGCGGGAATTGATGGCCGATCCGGCCGAAATCGACCGGATTTTGGGACATAGTGCGGACAAGGCGGCGGCTATCGCCGCGCCGATCCTCGCCGAAACCATGGACATTCTGGGCTTCTGGCGGCGGTAGTGCATAAATTTGCGTGTAAAGGCGCAACTATCCTATGAATGGCTTGTACGGTTTTTTACCCAAGGTATAATCGATTCATGGTCTTGCGTCTTTTCATATTCATTGTTGTTCTGGCCCTTCCGTCTATCGCCCGCGCGGATTATTTCGTGTGGCAGGATGAAAAGACGGGTCTTTCGATTACGTTTCCCGATACGTGGAAGGTTCAATCGAATGCCAATCCGGATACCATTCTGACTGTTGCCGGCCCGTCCGAAAACGGCCAGCCGGTCTGCCGCGTCGATGCGCGGGATGACAAACGCTTTACCATCTATCCTGCCCGTTATGGCGAAGACATTCAGAAGGTGGCGGTGAGCCGCCCGTTCTGGCGCACCTATCTGGCGCAGTACGATCAATACAATTTAGGCAATGTCGTGGACGGGGCCGGGCTTGGCCGCTGGTTCGCATCCTATGCGATGGCCAGTTACACCAAACGCTTTGGAACCGTGTATCAAAGCCGTTCGGGGATCATGTTTGCATCTTTGTACCGCGACAAGATGTATATCGTTGAATGTTCTTCACTCGAACATGCCTATGACCGCTGGGCGCTGGATTTCCGCGGGATCATCAAGAGCATCGATTTCAAGAAGGCCTATCACGAACTCCCCACGGGCGAGTACGCGAACTTCCTGAAAGACGCCGAGATGTATTTCTGGGCTCCCCAAGGGCCGGAAGGCACGACCGCCTATTAATTAAAATTTTGTAGACATAAAATGCCTGCCTGTGGTTTTTTACGGGCGAGGGTTTTTCTATGTTTGTCAAAACGCTTCCTGTAAATACAAAAGGCCGTGACTTTGTCGTGGGGGATATCCACGGGCATTTCGCTTTGCTTGAGTCCGCGATGAAAACCGCACGCTTCGATCCTGTACAAGACCGTCTTATCAGTGCCGGGGACATGATCAATCGTGGCCCGGATTCAAAATCGGCCATAGGTTATCTTCGACAAGAATGGTTTCACGCCGTCCGTGGAAACCATGAACAGATGTTTCTAGATGAAGTTGATGCAAACGGAAGAATAGAGGATGACGAGTTTCTTTACTTGTGCGGGATGGAGTGGATCAAGGAGATGGAGACCTCTACGTTAAAAGACTGGCGTCCTGCGTTTGACGCGATTCCTTACGCCATAAAAATAGAGACGGCGGATGGTGATGTCGGCGTTGTTCACGCCAGCGTCCCCCGTGAACATTCATGGGATGTTTTTTTCAACGGGGTTGCGGGCGGAAACCAGATGCTATTAAAGCGGGCGATGCATGATCGTTCCCGTATTGTTGGACCAACAAGGGATGATGCGCCAATAGACGGGGTGAGCAGAGTTTTTCATGGCCACACGCGGGTGACTGGCGGGCCTTTGCTTTTGTCCAACCGTTGTTACATCGATACCGGTGCGGGAAAGATTTATACGGACAATACCGGTTTAACGCTGTGCGATATAAAGGCGCGGGATGACGCTATCCAAAACGCGGTGTTTGTGAACAGGGTTTGTGTTGTGCTGGCCGGCCCGTAACAAGCTATTCCAAACACAGGGATGACAAATGCCTTTGAATAGCGCATTCTAGGCACATAGGGTGTTTTCTTCATGCAAATCTATCTTCCCATTGCCGAAATGTCCGTCCCGGCCGAAGGTTTGGTCCTTCTGGGCGTGGCGATGGGGTTTTTGTCCGGCGTTTTCGGCGTGGGCGGCGGGTTTCTGGCGACACCGTTCCTTTTGTTCATGGGCATCCCGCCCGCCGTTGTGGTGGGGACGCAGGCCAACCAGTTGATTGCCACCAGCGTGACGGGCGTGCTGGGCCACTGGCGGCGCGGCAATGTTGATTTTCAGATGGGCACGATCATGCTGGGCGGCGGTATGGCGGGGTCTGTTGTTGGCATTTTTATCTTCCGGCTCTTGCAGCATTTTGGGCAGATCGACGTCTTTATTTCATTTTCCTATGTCTTGTTGCTTGGAACGATCGGGCTGATGATGCTCTTTGAAAGCGTGGGGGCGTTTTTAAACCGTGGCAAAGTGACTCAGGATATCAAAAGCCTAGGCCACCACCCGTTTTTCAAAAAGTTGCCGTACAAAATGCGGTTTATGAAATCGCGGCTTTATATTTCGGCCTTTCTTCCGATGGGTGTGGGGTTTGTCGGTGGGTTTCTGGTGTCCGCCATGGGGATCGGCGGCGGGTTCGTGATCGTTCCTGCGATGATTTATATTCTGGGCATGCCGGCAACGCTGGTGGCGGGGACATCGTTGTTCCAGATTATTTTTGTGTCGGCCTTTTCGTGCGTCCTTCATGCGGTGACCAGCAATACCGTGGATATTATTCTATCTCTGATTATGACGGTCGGCGGCGTGGTGGGGGCGCAGATCGGTGTCAGGTTATCGCGAAAGTTGCGCGGTGCGCCCGCACGGATTTTACTGGCGTTGATTATCATCGCGGTCTGTGTCCGGATGATGGGTTCGTTGTTTATTGAGCCGGCCGATATTTTCAACCTGGATGTGCGGCCATGAGAATCTGTTTCATCCTTGCCGCGCTGGTGGTCCTGTTTCCTGTGGTGGCACAGGCTCAGGACAAATACATGCAGATAGCGCTGGCCGAAGACCATGTGGATATTACCACGGGGTTTAACGGCACACGCGTGACGCTGTTCGGGACGACGACAGGCGATGGCGGCGATGTCATTGTGACCTTGAACGGGCCTGAGCGTACTGTGATAGTGCGTAAAAAGGAACGCCAAATGACGGGCGCGTGGGTCAACGCCGAAAATATCGAATTTCGCCGTGTGCCCAGCTATTATGATTATGCATCCACGGTGGGGGAGGATGTATTGCTGCGTTATCCTGCGTTGCTGGAGGCAGGACAGATTGGTGTTGATCATCTGGATTTTTATTCCGAAGATGCTGATCAGGACGCGGAAACCGTGGATGTTTACCGGGATGCTTTGATCCGCCGCGAACGGGCCAAAGGTTTTTTCCCTTTGCGGGCGGGAACCATCCAGTCGATTGACAGGAATTTCTTTAAGGTTTCGTTTTCTTTACCACCCGGCGTCCCGACAGGTGTTTATACCGTGGAGGCCATGCTGGTCAAAAACGGGGATATTCTGGCGCGGGATTCCCGGTCCTTGCAGGTGGGGCAAGTGGGATTTAACGCGCGGGTGTATCTGTTTGCGACGAACCATTCGTTGTTATACGGTATCATGGCGGTGATGATTGCGGTAATTTCGGGGTGGGCGGCCTTTACATTCTTGAGAAGGGATTGAACCCATGAACGCAACACAAAACGCAACGACCACGGAAAAACGTCCCCGCCGTAAAGGTGATGGCGGAACATACCTTGTGGTGGCGGATGATACGGACGAATTCAGGGCCGCTCTTCGCTATGCCTGTGCGTCGGCCAGGGTTCACCGGGCACGCGTCGGCATCCTGATGATCCTCGATAACCAGGACTTCCAGCATTGGGGGGCCGTGGAGGAAAAGGTGAAAAAGGAGCTGCGCGAAGAAGGAGAAAAATACCTCTGGACCGTGGCAAAAACCGCCAACGATTTTAACGGGACGATCCCGTCCTTGTATTTTGCCGAAGGTGAAGGCGGCGTTGCCGTCATCAAAACCATCGACGAAGACGAACATATCATCAAACTGGTGGTGGGAAATCGCGCGGGTGCCGGGCCGGGGCCGCTGATTTCCTATTGTCTGGGCAAGGGGCTGGAACACATGCGGGTGCCGCTGGTCGTGGTTCCGGCGCATTTAAAAGAAATCGAATAATTCTTTGCGGCTTTTCCTTGAAATGGGACCGAACGTGTATTAATTCCTCTTTGCACGACAAGAGGAGAGGTTATGTTCATCCAGACCGAAAACACCCCAAACCCCGCCACGGTTAAATTTTTGCCGGGCTTGAAGGTCATGTCTGCGGGTGTGGCGGAGTTTGAGAACGCGCAGGATGCGAAAAGATCACCGCTGGCTGAACGCATTTTTGAAGTGGCAGGCGTACGTAGTATATTCTTCGGTTACGATTTCGTATCGGTTACCAAGGACGACACGGTGGAATGGTCCGCCATCAAAGCGCCGATTTTGGCGGCGGTCATGCAACATTTTTCATTTGGCGAGCCGCGCTTTTACGGCGAAGAGGATCAGGATGATTCCGGCGATGAATTGCTGGACGAGATTTCAAAACAGATCAAGGAATTGATCGATACCCGTGTGCGCCCTGCGGTGGCGCAGGACGGCGGCGACATCGTTTTTGAAAAATTCGAAGACGGGATTGTCTATTTGAAAATGCGCGGGGCTTGCTCCGGCTGCCCCAGCTCTACGATGACGCTGAAAAGCGGGGTGGAAAATATGCTCCGCCATTATGTGCCCGAAGTGCTCGAAGTCCGTCAGAGCATGGAATAATACGCCTATTCGACGCTGATCCAGTCCGGCGTGTCTGCGGCATGTTTTTGTACGTCCGGCGTTTCCTGTTTTTCCAGCAAGCGTTCCGGCACGGTGAGCATCATACCAAACCACCGCCACCGTGTGTCTTCACCGTTATTGCCGGCAACGGGCAGGGTGCAGTTGATGCGCGGACGGTCGTCATCGAACCCCGGCATACGGATTTCCACGCGTGTCCTTAGTAAGGTAACGGAGGGCTTTTCATCACTGGATGAAAAACAGGATAAATTCTTTCCTGCTTTGGCGAGCGTCTCCGGCAACGTAAATCCGATAACCGGTGTCAGGGTGGAAAGATGCGGATCTTGCGGCGATACATCCTTGACGGGCAGCGGCAAGGCATTCGCCGTCATGACAAACCGTTCCTGATCGCCATAGCGTTCGGACTGGGCAAAGCGGGGCAGTGCGAAAAGATTGTCACCGGACCACGCGACGCCGGATTGTTGCCCGAATGCCGCATCGAACCCCATCGACCGTACAATTTGTTGATAGGTCAGGTCATATTCCCCGTAAGGATAGGCCAACAGGGTGGGGGAAATACCCAACTCTTCGCGCAGTCGCACGATTCCATTGTTTATCTGACGGCGGATTTCGGCGGCATCGTTGCTTACCAGCCTGCCAAGGCCGGACGGGTTCAATCCGAATGTCACAAGGCCGGTTTTTTTCAAATCCCGCAAGTCATCCCACGAAAGATAGGGCTGTTTGTCTTTGTCCACGCGTTCGGCGGGGACAAAAATTGTAAACGGTAGGCGGGCCTTGATAAGCAGTGGCGCGGCGGCGGTAAGGACAGAGGTATCTGCGCCGTCGAATGTAAGCGCGATCGTGCGGTCCGGCAGGACGGCATTCTTTTTAAATTTTGCGATGATGTCAGGTAGCGGCAGCACATGATAGGCACCGGAGGTGAGTTCTTCGATCTGGCGGGCAAATTGTTCATTTGTAACGCTGATCGAAGGATTGTCATCCAGCCCGACACCGGTATAGGCGAAGATGACGGCGGCGCGGTTGTCGAAATCAGTCACAGGGGTTTCGGCACGGGCCGTTGGCGCACCGAAAATGCCCGCGCAAAAAAGCGCGAGTGACAATCTTTTTATCGAAAAACCGAGCATAGACAGAGATTTACCCGATCGGCCCCGTAAAAACCATCAAAAAGAGGGGGTTGCATTGCGCGCCCGGTGCGTTACCTAGTATGACGTTCTTCATGGAAGGGGATTTTTATGGATAAAGCTCTGAGCCGCGAAGCACTCGATACCCTATTTTTCGAGGCCCGCACCCACAAGGCATGGCAGGAACGGGATGTACCGGATGCCCTGATCCAGCAAATATACGACACCATGAAATGGGGGCCGACGTCCGCAAACACCTGTCCTATGCGTGTGGTGTTCGTACGTTCGAAGGACGCGAAAGAAGTGCTTAAACCGTTTTTGGACAAGGGCAATGTCGAAAAAACAATGGCTGCGCCGGTGGTTGCCATTTTTGCGTATGACAACCAATTCTTTCAACATATGGGCAAGCTGGCACCGCATATCGACGTTCAAAAATGGTATGCCGGAAAGGATGCCGCAAACGCGGAAACGGCATGGCGGAACGGCACATTGCAGGCCGGTTATTTTATGTTGGCGGCGCGGGCATTGGGACTGGATTGCGGGCCGATGTCGGGGTTCGATAAGCAAAAGGTCAAAGATGCGTTCTTTCCGGATCTGGATGGCGATGTGAATTTTCTTTGTAATCTCGGCTATGGCGATCCGGAAAAACTCTTCCCGCGCGCTGCGCGTCTTGATTTTGATGAGGCGTGCAAGATTGTCTGACATTACCCAACCTGTATTGGCGATCGATTCCGCGCTGGGTGGTTGCGTGACGGCAGTGCTTGATCCCGCCAGTGGCGCAACATGGGTGCGCGTGCTCGAAACCGGGCGGGAACAGGCGGCCAAACTCATGCCCATGGTGCAGGCGGTCGTGGCGGATGCGGGGATGAATTTTAAATCGATTGGTCTGATTGCAACGACAATCGGGCCGGGGTCTTTTACGGGGCTTCGCATCGGTCTTTCCGCGGCGCGGTCATTGGGGCTTGCGCTGTCCATTCCCGTTCAGGGGGTGGATAGTTTTACCGCGATGGCGCGAAGCTGTGCGCGGGACGGCGATGCGTATGGTTATGCGGTAGTGTTGGAAACCAAGCGGGCAGATTTTTATATGCGGTATCTGGGGGCGGACTTTTTGCCGCTCTCCGAACCTGCGTGCGGGTCGGCCGCGGAGATTATGAAGCAGGTGCGCGGCAAGAAACTGATCCTGTGCGGGGATGCAACGGGCCGGCTGATCGCGGAGATGGGCGAAAATCCTTTTACGGATATACGGGACCGGATTTTGCCCGATCCCGTGGCTTTGGCAAAGGTGGGTCTTGAAGCCTTTATCAGGTCCGGGGGGCGGTCGGAAAAGCCGGAGCCCTTATATTTGCGCGGAGCTGATGTATCCGCGTCCAATAAAAAGCAGCGAATTCTTAATAATTATCCGGAATAATACCAGTATAGAGCAGAAATTTATCTGCGCGCCCAAAATAAACCATCATTACGGTTGTAATATTCGTAGAACGCGTTATTTAAAAGCCCGTTCACTGACCAAGACGGAGGTTCCATGACTGATTCCACCACGCACGCCGATTTGCTGGCCCTGACCACGGAAATCGTTTCTTCGCACGTATCGAACAATACGGTGGCGCAGAATGAAATACCGCCCTTGATCGAACAGGTGTTTCGCACGCTTTCTGGTTTGGGCGGGGCTGGGACATCCACGTTATCAGCTGACCGCCCGTTACCCGCAGTACCGGTTAAAAAATCTGTGACGCCGGAATATATTGTCTGTCTGGAAGATGGGAAAAAGCTGAAAATGCTTAAAAGGCACCTGAAGACGGCTTATGACATGACGCCCGAAGAATACCGCGAACGATGGGGCCTGCCTGCCGATTATCCGATGGTGGCACCCAGCTACGCCAAACAAAGATCGCGCTTGGCCAAAGACATAGGTTTGGGCACCAAGGGCAAAGCCAAGAAATAACTATTTCGATAGTTCCTTGCTGCGCGCGGTTGCACGGGCAATGGTTTTGGTCACAATTTCCTGAAATTCCCCGTTCATGAGGATTTCGAGTCCGGCGGCGGTGGTGCCGTTTGGGCTCGTGACGTTTTCACGCAGTTTTGTTGCGGGTGTTTGTGCATCATGTTCGGCCAACGCCGCCGCGCCGATAACGGTTTGACGGGCAAGCGTCATGGCAATATCGGCAGGAAGTCCTGCCGCTTTTCCGGCCGCCGCCATCGCTTCGATCAGATAGAAAACATAGGCGGGTCCGCTGCCCGACAATCCCGTGACCGCATCCAGTTTTTCTTCATCACCCATCCAGGCGAACAAGCCCAGTGTGCGCAGCAAATTTTCGGCCATTGTTTTTTGTGCGGCGTGAATGTGATTGTTCGTCACCGCAACCGTCATCCCTTTGCCGATGGCGGCGGGGGTGTTTGGCATGGCGCGAATAATACCGCGCGTATTGCCGAATTTTTGTTCAAAGGTTGAAAGGGTCAGACCCGCCGCGATGGATAGTACGGGAACAAGCGGTGGTAATGCGCCGAAATTGTTGCAAAAATCATCCAGCGTTTGCGGTTTGATGGCGATGATCAGCGCGTCCCAGTTTGCAGCATTCTGCGCAAAATCGGATTCCGTTTTGAACCACGAGATTTCACCATGGTGAAGGAGGTCATCGGGGATCCCGTTCGGGTCCAGAATGTCGATGTGCGTGACAATCCGGGTATGCAGCCACGCCCTTACCATGGCCGATCCCATTTTGCCGCAGCCCGCAAGGCCGAGTTTATAGGTCGTTGTCATGGGGACGTTTTACCATGAAGGCGAAAGGGGCCGAAGGGATAATTTTACGACTCGCCCACCGCCGGCATCAGGGCGAGCTTCATGTCGCAATCATTGGCGGGAACCCCGCGGGACAGCAGGTCAAACACCGGATAAAACCGTTCGCATTCGGCCAGCGCGATGTCCACCAGGTCTTCGATATGTTCGGCTCCGGAGGTTTGGGTCTGGCCGCGGAACAGCGTGGTGTGCCGGAAGCACGGAATTTCGGTGCCTTCACGGAAATCGAAGTGGCCCAGCCATA
Organism: uncultured Micavibrio sp.; assembly: GCA_964423095.1. GTDB lineage: Bacteria > Pseudomonadota > Alphaproteobacteria > Micavibrionales > Micavibrionaceae > Micavibrio_A. The sequence goes on along the minus strand of CAYRDI010000001.1, from coordinate 79,987 downwards.
GGCCGGAATTGATCGCCGTCATCGTTTTGGCGGCCTGATCCATGGCTTCCCGGCGGATGTCGAGGTCGTACTGGCAGACGAAGCGCATCGCGCTGTATTCCTCCTGCCAGTGGAAGAAAAGGGTGTATTCTCCCATCTTGCCGGAAATCTGGACGGTGAGTTCGTCTTCGGTCATCCGGTCGAACGTCCAGTCATTGGCGCACAGGATTTCTTCGACGGAATCGAGAGGATTACTGACGTCTTCAAAAAGATCCTGTTCGCTCATGATTTTTTCTTCCCCGTTTTCTTTTTTGTCGTGTTTTTCGCTGGTGCCGTTTTTTGCGGCTTGGCGGCGGCCGGTTTTTTGTTGCCTTCGAGCGCGTCGATGCGTTTTTGAAGGGCCTTGACCTGTGCCTCCAGCCGGTCGAAATCTTCGCGCGGGATCAAATCCATCCTCGCCGCCATGTCATCCATGCGGGTGCGGACATCATTTAAAATCTGTTCCCGAATGCCCGAAAACACATTCATGGCCCCGCCGGCCATGCGGGTCAGGTCATCGAAAATGCGCGGGTCGGGCTTCATGGGGGTTTGACAGACTCGGAACAAGGTTGTTTCTACGAGGAGCGTTTTTAACATCCGCCACAGAGTCGGAGCAACGAAACCGTCAAAAAGTTGTGCACATATCCACTGTTCGTTTGTTTTAGGATTCTGTTAACCGGTTGTGCGGGGCGGGCGGTAGGGGTGGATTGTTAAGAAAAATCCTGTACGATGGAATCGTCAGAAAAAGAGGTTTTCCATGATCATAGTTACGGGCGGTACGGGATTTATCGGGTCCAATCTGGTGGCCGGGCTGGAAGCGCATGGCGTGTCCGACATCGTCGTCTGCGATGTGTTGGGCAGCGAAGACAAATGGCGCAACATTGCCAAACGCGAAATCCGCGATGTGGTGCATCCCGACCGGTTGTTTGATTACCTGAACAGCCACGCGGATGACATTGAAATGATTTTCCATTTGGGGGCCATTTCATCGACCACGGAAACCGATGCCGATCTGATCATCGATACAAACTTCGTTCTCTCGCGCCGCATCTGGAAATGGTGCTGGAAAAACAAAAAACGGCTGGTCTATGCCTCCAGCGCGGCCACCTACGGCGATGGCAGCCACGGGTTCAAGGACCATCAGGATATCGACAGCCTGAAACATCTGATGCCGCTCAATCCTTACGGGTGGAGCAAGCATGTGTTCGACCGGCGGATCGCCCGCGTGGTGGAAAGCCATTCGGAAGATTTGCCCGCGCAATGGGCGGGATTGAAGTTTTTCAACGTCTATGGCCCCAACGAATATCACAAGGGTGATCAGATGAGCGTGGTCTGCAAGCTGTATCCGCAGGTGATGGCGGGGGCGGCGGCACGGTTGTTCAAATCCCATCATCCCGATTATGAGGATGGTGGCCAGCTCCGTGATTTCGTGTGGGTGGGGGATTGCGTGGATGTCATGCTCTGGCTTTACGACAATCCGAAGGTCAACGGGCTGTTCAATGTGGGGACGGGCAAGGCACGGTCTTTCAAAGATCTGGCCGAAGCCACGTTCAAGGCATCGGGCAAGCCTTCAAAAATCAACTATATGGATATGCCCGTCACGTTACGGGACAAATACCAATATTACACGCAGGCCGATATGGCCAAGATCCGCGCGGCGGGATACACCAAACCCTTTACCGAACTTGAAGACGGAATCGACAAATACGTGAAGGGTTATTTATCCAAGGCCGACCCGTTCCGGTAATTTAAACTATATAAGAAAAGGCGGACATCTGTAGATCGTCTTTATGTACTTAGGACTTGTTTTTATCTTTGCCTAAATTCTTTTTTTGCTGCGGCTTCTTCGCAGTTTTGTTCGTAGGCTGTTCTTTGATATAGGGAAGTTTTGACGGGTTTTTGCTGACTTCGTCTATTGCCTTTTCCCAAGCAACAAAGCGCTCGATTCCTGCGGGGTGAGAATCCATGAAAGCCGCACGGCTGGTATCTTTTTCGCCTGCTTCATCGGCGAGAACCAGCATAACATTCTGCGCACGTCTAAGGTTATAACCAGCCCGGGATAAAAGGTATATTCCCAGAAGGTCTGCTTCCCGTTCTTGCTCTTTGGAATAACTAAGGGCCCCTATGCTGGCCCCTGCATTCATCATATCCTCGACCGTTTTTTGGTTTTGCGCTGCCTGATACTGCGTGTAGTAGGGGTTGTTCGCTCCGGCAGCACCCAACAATACGGCGGTCAATATGCCTGATATTGCGGCTCCTGTAGCAGCATTTTGTGTTTTTTCTTGATTGTGATTGGCAAGGTGGTGACCCATTTCATGGGCGATGACCGCAGCGACTTCATCGGAGTTTTTTAGGTGTTGAACAAGGCCGCGATAGATTGTAATTTTATTATTCTCGCTGGCGAAGGCATTGAATGTGCTGTCTGGTTTGTATATGACCTCAAAGTAACAGCTTTGATAGCCTGTATACTTGCACAATGGTTTTGCATTTTTTATGAGCCGCTTTGCGGCGTTTTCTACAAGCTGCCTGTTTGCTTTATCTGTTCTGTCGTATGTTTTTATAGTGCCGCGGCTTGCAGCTATTTTCTTATTCATAGACTGTATATCGGCTTCATTGACATCCGGCAAACGATAAGCAGAACCTGCGCACGCCGTTAAACATAATACACCCATAACCACAGATAAGTATTTCATAAATATCCTCTTAAAATATCTGTATACCCATACACGGGTTCATAAAAATCGCAACAGCTTTGGCGATTGTGGGTGTGAAGAGGGGTTTATTTAGATGCACAGAATGCCTATAGTCCCGCGCCATGGCACTCACATATCCTCACATCGATCCGGTGGCGGTGGCCATCGGCCCCCTTCAAATCCGCTGGTATGCGCTCGCTTACCTTGCGGGCATTCTCCTCGGCTGGGCGTATGCCCGCTATATCGTGGCAAAAGACGAACCCAAGTGCGCACGCCCGAACCGCGTTGATGTGGATGATTATCTTCCCTTTGCGGTGCTGGGGATCATTCTTGGCGGGCGTTTGGGCTATATCCTCTTTTACCAGCCGGCCTATTACTTTTCGCATCCCTTGGAAATGCTTGAACTCTGGCATGGCGGCATGTCGTTTCATGGTGGCGCGCTGGGCGTGATTATCTCGCTCATCGCCTATGCGCTCGTGCGGGGGATTCCGATGTTCCGGCTGGGGGACCTTGCGGCGCTTTGCTGCACCATCGGTTTATTTTTCGGGCGGATCGCCAACTTTATCAACGGCGAGCTTTACGGCCGTGTGACGCAATCGCCCATCGGCATGGTCTTTCCGGGCGGTGGGCCTGAACCCCGTTACCCAAGCCAGTTGTTCGAAGCCGCGTTGGAAGGTGTGCTTTTGTTCGTGATCCTGTCCTTGCTCGCGCACAATGAAAAAATCCGCAACCGTCCCGGCATTATCGGCGGTGCGTTTCTGGCGGGTTACGGGCTGTGCCGGATGTTCGTTGAAAACTTCCGTGAACCGGATTGGTATCTGGGGTATCTGACCTTCGGGCTGACCATGGGTCAAATCCTCTGTATCCCGATGATTGTGGTTGGCGTGACGTTCATCACACTGGCGATGCGGAGGCCACATGGACTCATCGCCGCTCGGTGATCTTTTAAAAAGCCGTATCCGCCAGATCGGCCCCATGGACGTGGGTGAATATATGGCCCTGTGCCTTGGCCATCCCCAATACGGGTATTACATGACGCGTGATCCGTTCGGGGCGGCGGGGGATTTTACGACCGCACCGGAAATTTCCCAGATGTTCGGGGAAATGATCGGAATGTGGTGTGCCGACCTGTGGGTAAAATTGGGCAGCCCCAAAGAATTCGCACTGGTGGAACTCGGCCCTGGGCGCGGGACGTTGATGGACGATATCCTCCGCACCACAAAAGCCATGCCCGGTTTTCATGACGCCAAAAAATTATACCTGATGGAGATGAGCCCGACGCTTCAGGCACTCCAAAACCAGAAACTGGGTGCTTACGATCCGGTCTGGATTGGTGATCTTGCGCGGCTGCCAACCTCGATTCCTGTGATCATCGTGGCCAATGAATTTCTCGATGCCCTGCCTGTGCGCCAATTGGTGGGGAACAGCGGGGCATGGCGCGAACGTGTGATCGGATTGGACCAAAACGATACGTTCACGTTTGGCGAAAAAGAGGTCGATCCTGTACTTTTAACGCATCTGACGCCGCCGTTACGCAAAGCGGAAGAGGAGGGGGTTTACGAAGTTTCGCCCATCTTAAACCATCTTATTAAGTCTGTGGATAATTTGTTGAAAAAACAATCGGGTGTCGCGTTGTTTTTAGATTATGGACATGCTCGTTCTGCCATGGGGGATACCCTTCAAGCCGTCAAAAAACATCAATATACGAATATATTCGATACGCCCGGTATGTGCGATTTAACCGCCCATGTAGACTTTGAAAATGTCGCGCGGATTGCTTTGGGTGACGGACTGGCTGTTCACGGGCCGACGATACAAGGTGCATTTTTAAAAGAGCTGGGCATTGACGTGCGGGCGGAACGGCTCAAAGTCAATGCAAGCGAGGCGCAAAAGGTCGATCTGGATTCCGGCCTCAAACGCCTTATCGATACGGACCAGATGGGATCGTTGTTCAAGGTGTTGGCCCTTTGCCATGATCCACAAATCGACATTGCGGGGTTTCATGAACGTCTATAGGGACAGTGTGTTCGATGAGGAATGCGGGGATCAAATCGCCTATGGTTTCTTCGGTCGCCAGGGCGGGGTGAGTAAGGGGATTTATGCGTCGCTTAACTGCGGCACAGGGTCGAGCGATGACCAGCAGGATATTGCAAAAAACCGCAGCATTGTTGCAAAAATTCTTGGTGCGCCGGATGGGCGTGTATCAACCCTGTGGCAATGTCATTCGGGTGATTGTTTATCAATAGATACGCATGTTGGGGAAGGAGAGGCGCGGCCAAAGGCCGATGCTTTGGTCACCGATGTTGCGGGGCTTGCCATCGGTGTTTTGACGGCGGATTGCGGGCCTGTGCTTTTTACGGGGCGCAAAGAGAGTGGTGCGCCTGTGGTGGGTGCAGCCCATGCCGGATGGGGCGGGGCTTTGGGCGGCGTTCTGGATGATACCGTTTCAAAGATGGTGCAAGTGGGCGCATTGCCGAAAACGATCGTGGCCTGTGTCGGCCCGTGCATCATGCAGGGGTCATACGAGGTCGGGCCGGATTTTGCCAAGCCGTTTATCCTTAAGCATGACGAAGCCGACCGGTTCTTCAAGGCGGCCCGTAAACCGGGTCACATGATGTTCGATCTGCCGGGCTATATTGCCTTCCGGCTGGCCCTCGCGGGGGTCAAAACCGTGCGCTTGATGGGGCTGGATACCTATGCGCGGGAGGCGGATTTCTTTTCTTTCCGGCGGGCAACCCATCGGGGAGAGCCGGATTACGGGCGGGAAATGTCTGCGATTGTGATTAAGGGTTAGAATCAGGTTGCTTTTGGCCCGCCTGTTTTTCTATAGTGCGTCCGAGCAAAACAATAATTTTTTGGAAAATCAGATGATTATCATCGGTGGTAACTCCAATCGCCCGCTTGCCGACGCCATTTCGGCCTATCTGGGCGTTCCCGTGGCCAAGGCCAGCATCCGTCGCTTCTCCGATATGGAGGTTTTTGTCGAAATTCTTGAAAACGTCCGCGGCGAAGATGTGTTTGTGGTGCAATCCACGTCCTATCCCGCGAACGACAACCTGATGGAATTGCTGATTACGATCGATGCGTTGAAACGCGGTTCCGCACGGCGGATCACGGCGGTGCTGCCGTATTTCGGCTATGCGCGCCAGGATCGCAAAACCGGTGGACGGACGCCGATCTCCGCCAAGCTGGTGGCCAATATGATTACGGCGGCGGGGGCCGACCGTGTTCTGACGCTGGAATTGCACGCAGGCCAGATTCAGGGGTTCTTCGATATCCCGACCGACAATCTGCACATCGCGCCGATTTTCTTCCCGCACATGGAAAAACTTTTTACGCCCGAAGAAACCGTGATGGTATCCCCGGATGTTGGCGGCGTTGTCCGCGCCCGCGCTATGGCAAAAAAGCTGAACACGGATCTGGCCATCATCGACAAACGCCGTGAAAAAGCGGGCGTGTCCGAAGTGATGAACATCATCGGTGAAGTTGAAGGCAAGGATTGTATTCTGGTGGACGATATTGTTGATTCCGCCGGTACGCTCTGCAATGCGGCTGTCGCGCTGAAAAATGCCGGTGCCAAACGTATTTACGCCTATATCGTGCATGGTGTTCTGTCCGGTGGAGCGGTGGCGCGTGTGGCGAGCAGCCCGCTTGAAAAACTCGTGATTACCGATTCGATTGCGGCAACCGAAGCCGTGCGGATGTGCGCGAATATCGAACAGCTCGGCATCGCGCCACTGATCGGTGAAGCCATGAAACGGATCAGCGAGGA
>CAYRDI010000001.1:52204-73404 GCA_964423095.1 uncultured Micavibrio sp. | reverse complement strand
TAATTCCCTTGCTTTTCCGCCTTTTTTCCGCTTAAGTGCGGCCAGTGCGCGCAGCACCCCTGGAGGCTGCCGCTAACCTATTGATAGAAAAGGAAACTAAACCATGTCAAAGCACTATACTTTGTCAGCGGAAAAACGGGACCGGGCAGGTAAAGGGGTCGCCCGCGCTCTTCGCCGCGAACATAAAATCCCCGCAGTCATCTATGGCGATGCCAAAGATGCCGAAACCATCGCTCTTCCGGTAAAGGAAGTGACGATCGAATACCACAAAGGCCACATGTTCACGAACCTGTGCGATCTTGATGTCGGTGGCAAGAAACAACTGGTTCTGGTCCGTGATGTTCAGGTTCACCCGGTATCGGATAACGTCCTGCACGTTGATTTCATGCGCGTAACGCCGAAGACGGAAATCGTCGTCGCTGTTCCGGTGGAATTCCTGAACGAAGAAAAATGCCCGGGCGTCAAGGCTGGCGGTTCTTTGACCATCGTGCGTCACGAACTGGAACTGGTTTGCAAGGCGACCGAAATTCCGGAAATGATCGAAGTGGATCTGTCGGCCGCCGAAATCGGCGATGCAATCCGTATCGGCGCAGTCAAATTGCCGAACGGCACGCGTTCTTCCTATTCCCGTGATGTGACGATCGCCACGATTGCCGCGCCGCGTATGCTGCTCGAAGAAGAAGATGCGCTGAATGCTGAAAAAGCCGCTGTTGCTGCTGAAGCCGAGGCCGCTGCCGCTGCTGCTGCCGGTGCCGAAGGTGCCGCAGAAGGCAAAAAAGAAGAGAAGAAGTAATATTTATAAGAAGGCGGGAGGATATTCATGTTTTCCCGCCTTCTTTCCCTCTTTTCCAAAGGAACCGCGCAGGACGCTCCCATGTGGATTTTGGTCGGGCTCGGCAATCCGGGCAAGGAATATCAAAACAACCGTCACAATATCGGGTTCATGGTGATCGATAAAATCGCCGATGAGTTTGGTTTGCCGTCTTTTTCAAAAAAATTCGAAGGTGAATTGACCGAAGGCCGGATTGACGGCGAAAAGGTCGTTCTGGTCAAACCCATGACGTTTATGAATTTGTCCGGTCAGTGCGTGCAAAAGGTTGCGCGGTTTTATAAAGTTACGCCCAACAGAATCGTGGCCTTTCACGATGAACTGGATCTGGCGGCGGGTAAGATGCGTGTGAAAAAAGGCGGCGGGGCCGCGGGTCATAACGGCCTCAAATCCATGGATGCGTGTTTAAATTCCCAAGATTATTGGCGCGTGCGGCTCGGCATCGGCCATCCGGGGGATAAAGATAGGGTTACGGGCCATGTGCTGGGTGATTTTTCCAAAGACGAGCAAAAATGGTTGCCGGACTGGATTGCGGCATTGGCAAAGAATGTGTCTTTTTTTGTCGGCGGGCGACATGAAGATTATATGACGAAAGTGGCGGCGGATTTTCCCGCGCCGAAAGGAGAATAGATATGGGGTTTAATTGCGGAATTGTCGGGTTGCCGAATGTGGGAAAATCCACGCTGTCCAATGCGCTGTCGGGGACGCAAGCCGCACAGGCGGCAAACTATCCGTTCTGCACGATCGAACCCAACACGGCTTTGGTGTCGGTGCCGGATGAACGGCTGGATCAACTGGCGGTGATCGGTGGATCGCAAAAGATTGTGCCCTCGCAGCTGGAATTCGTTGATATTGCCGGTTTGGTAAAGGGCGCAAGCAAAGGTGAAGGACTGGGTAACAAATTTCTGGCCAATATCCGTGAAACGGATGCCATTATCCATGTTCTTCGTTGTTTTGAAAATTCCGACATCACGCATGTGGAGGGATCGGTTGATCCTCTGCGCGATGCGGAAATCATTGAAACGGAATTGATGCTGGCCGATCTGGAATCTGTGACCAAACAAGCGGACAACGTGGCCAAGAAAGCCAAAAGCGGCGATAAGGATGCTAAAATCCAGTTGGATTTGATGATGCGTTTAAAGGCCGCCCTTGAGGCCGGGAAGCCGGGCCGTACCGTGCAGCCGGAAAACGAGGATGAAAAGCGTTTTTACAAAATTCTGCAATTGATGACGACGAAACCGATTTTGTATGTCTGCAACGTGAACGAAGACGAAGCCGCGATGGGAAACGAATGGACCAAAAAGGTTGCGGATATGGCCAAGGCCCAAGGCACCGAAGCGGTGGTGATCAGCGCGGCGATCGAAGCTGAAATATCCCAACTGGCGACCGAAGAGGAAAAGAAAGAATTTCTGGATACGCTCGGTCTTAGCGAACCGGGGTTGAACAAAATTATCCGTGCAGGCAACAAAATCCTCGGCCTTCAAACCTATTTTACGGTGGGGCCGAAAGAGGCGCGGGCATGGACCATTCCCGTCGGTGCAAAAGCCCCGCAGGCGGCCGGCGTTATTCACACGGATTTTGAGCGCGGCTTCATTAAGGCCGAGGTCATTTCCTTTGCCGATTATGTGGCACTGAAAGGCGAACAAGGGGCGAAGGATGCCGGACGGCTCCGTCAGGAAGGCAAAGAATATGTGGTGCAGGATGGCGATGTGATCCTGTTCAAATTCAACGTATAAAAAAAGGGTGGCAAGTGCCGCCCTTTTCTTGTTTAACCTTTTTCGGATTTTTTGCTGTCTGCCGCCAATGTCCAGTTCGGACGCACCCAATGGCAAGTGTATCCGCCGGGGTTCTTTTCCAGATAGTCCTGATGAAAATTTTCCGCGCGGGTAAAACGACCTGCCCGTTCTATTTTGGTTTTCACCGTTCCCGGCCAGCGTTTTGAAGCATCAACGGCACGGATTACATCTTTGGCGATTTCGCGCTGATCTTCGGTTTGGGCGAAGATGGCCGAACGGTATTGTTCGCCGATGTCGTTTCCTTGCCTGTCTGTTGTGCTGGGGTCGTGAATTTGAAAGAAAAATTCCAGAAGCGAACGGTATGACAGACGATTAGGGTCGAACTCAATCTTCACGGCTTCCGCATGGCCCGATCCTTTGAGCGTCTTATACGTTGGGTCATCCGTGCGTCCGCCGATATAGCCGACTTCGGTTTTGGACACACCGGGGAGTTTGCGCAGCAAATCTTCCATGCCCCAGAAGCACCCGCCGGCGAGAATAGCTGTTTCGATTGTCATGATGATTCCTTTCCTGCCTTATCTTACGCGGGGCAGGGGGAAAAGGTTACAAATAAACGCTATTAGCCAGCGAGGTCTAGTTTCATGACCGGTGCGGTATTTTTGTTGTCCGGTGTTGAAGACATGGCCGGATCATCACGGGAGATCAGCATGTCGCGGGCACTGTCAAAATGTTGACGCAGGCGCGGGGTTTGAAGATCGTATTCTGGGGAAATGGCAGGGGCATCCTTTTCCGTCAGGGACGCCGCCTGTGTTATGGCTGCGGAAACATCTTCGCGGCCCAGCGTGCTGACATCGGCCAGCGTTGTTCCGTTCATGCGGGCATCGATCCCTTTGGTTGTTTGAAGATCGGCATAGGATACAATCCCGCGCATCAGCATTTCGCGATCAGCAGGGTTGCTCAGATCAAATTGCGACTTTACCGCATAGTTGTCTTTGCCTTCAAGAAACCCGGCCGTATGGAGGTAATCCATGACATCGTTGGAATCTTCGGACAAGGTTGCAGGATTTGAGACATCTTGTTCATTGAACTGTGCAACAACCAAAAGGGCCCCTTGCATGGAAATCTTTCCATCGGCTTCGCCGTCACCGCTCAATCCGTTGTCTTTCATCAAAGCATCCATGACGCCCGCAAGCGGAATATTCTGGTCGTTGAAAACGACATAGCCGGAACGATCGGTGATTCCGACGCCGTCGTTTTGTATCATTTCCGCAATCGGTTTTGCGGAATCGAGGATGACATCTTGCGGTTCTACGTTGTGCAGACCCGCCGGGTTCTGTGCGATGTCAATACGCTCTTCTTCCAGTGTTGCGTCCACGGGAACCGCAACCGGGGGCAGTACAACATTCGCATCAATGGTAAGCGTGGCGCGGCGGGCATTTTCTTCTGCAAGAAACGCTTGGTATGTTGCGGGGTCGTCCCCGATCATCCGTTCGGCGACATAAGCCTCGCGGGACATTTTTGTGGGGTCGGCACCCTCTGCGGCCAGAGGATAGGTCATGGCGATTTCGGCGTCCTCCGGGGACATCCATTTCGCCAGCGAATCTTGAGTCATTTCCGGCAGGGCGATGTCGCCGCGGGCGGCCAGACCGGTTAGCGCACGGTGATCGACCCTATCGCCATAAAGAATGCCGGAAGGCATTTCGAGCGGTTTGTGTAGTTCTGCCAATGCGGCATCAGCCGTTTTACGGTCATACACACCGTTCACATCAACATCGGCCCCCATCAGGGACAGGTAATGTTGTGCGTTGGAAATCCGTGCTTCATCACCGCTTTCCAGATCGGCTTTAAAAGCATCGGGGTTTGGCGCGAGGCTGGCAAGGCGGTCCCTGATAAAGGTGGCGGCATCGGCGCTGAATTCCCCGCCTTTGCCATTGGCAAAAACGCGGGATTGCGTGGCATCCCATTCGCGCTGGGGCGTTGTATCGGCGATCAGCTGTTTTAAGGCCAGCGTATAGGCGGCAGGATCGTTTGCGTTATCGGCATCCAGATAACCGGCGTAAACCAGCCCTGCTTTTGCATCGTCGCGCGCGGCTTCCAGTTGTGCCTGCTGTTCGGCGGACAGGTTTGCGGCTTCGATCGCGGCACGCGTTTGCCCGGCGTTGCGGTCAAATGCATCGGTCAGGGAAATATCGGCGCGCAAGCTGTCAATCAATTGGTCGAGCTCGCTACGTTCCCCATCGCTGACGGTCGTAAAATCATCGTCGAGCGCAAGGCCGGAAAGGCCGAGCAGAGATTGATATGGCTGAATATAAAGCGGGTCGTTGAACAGATCCGGGTTTGCCTTGATATCCATTGCAACTTTACGGGCAATGTCTTTTGCACCTTGCGTCGTGCGGACGGGGCCGGACAGATCGGTGCCTTCGGAAATGTCGGGTTGTGCCCCAAAGTTTTGGTCAACGCTGGTGCGCAGACGTTTCAGATATACGGCACGTGCGGCGGGGCTGAACGCGGACACATCGGGAGAACTGCCGGGAAGGAAGCTCAATCCTTGCGCAATCTGCGTTTCTGTTTCCGGTGTATAGAGTGGTGTTTCTGCCATTTCCCAACCTTATGGAATTCTGCCCCCATTATAGTGAAAAAGATTAAGCAAAAGCAAAAAGCGGCCCGAAAAGGCCGTTTTTTATAAAATAAATCAATTGGTTAATGAATGGTTACGCCGCCGCGGCCTTTTTGGTGCGCACCAGTGATTCATAGACATCCCGCAACTGGCGGGTGACGGGGCCGACCTTATAGGTCGTGGAATCGATTTTGCCGACCGCCGTGACCTCTGCCGCTGTGCCGGTCAGGAAGACTTCATCCGCGGCGTGGAGTTCTTCGGGCTTGATGTGGGCTTCTTCCAAGGGCAGGCCGAGGTCTTTGGCAAGACCGATGACCGTCTGGCGGGTCAGGCCGTTCAGGAAGCAATCCGGAATAGGGGTCTTAATTTTTCCGTCCTTGATCATGAACAGGTTGGCACCGGTCGCTTCGGCCACATAGCCGCGGTAGTCGAGCATCAGGGCGTCGGTGTATCCGGCGGCCTCGGCGGCGTGTTTGGACATGGTGTGTGTAGCGTAAAGGCAGGAAGCCTTGGAAGCTGTCGGGGCCGTGGTCGGCATCGGCGCACACCATTTTCCTGTTTGCAGCGAAATCCCTTTTTCCCGCATTTCGGGGGAAAAGTAGCTCGGCCATTCCCAGCAGGCGATGGCGACGTGCGTCAGTGTGGCTTGCGCGGAAATACCCATTTGTTCGGACCCGCGCCAGGCAACGGGGCGGATATAGGCATCGGTTAATTTGTTGGCGTCCAGAATTTCGCGTTTGGCGCGGCTGATCTCTTCGGATGTCATCGTCATTTTCATGTCGATTAACGTGGCGGAACGGATCAGGCGGTCCGAATGTTCCTTGTCCTTAAAGATATTCCCGGAATAGCAGCGTTCGCCTTCGAACACGGCGGAGGCATAATGCAGGCCATGGGTCAGGATATGCACGTTCGCCTCCCGCCACGGGACGATTTTTCCATCCATCCAGATCCATCCGTCGCGGTCGCTGAACGCCTGTGCCATGATTTGTACCTTTGTAATTTTATGAAACTAGTCTTGTATATTTTCAGCAAAATACGGCGAAAAGCAAGGCCCGCAAAGGCTTTATATTGCGGGGAATGGGCTTTCCTGATAGGAAAATTGCATGGTAAGTGCACAAAAGCCGCAGGATTATCAATCGCTTCCCCATATTCTGGTGGTGGATGACGATGATCGTATCCGCAATCTGGTTTCCCGCTATCTGAACGAACATGGCTTTTTGTCTTTTACCGCCGCCGATGCACAGGAAGCCAAGGACATTATGACCGTGGGGGCGTTCGATGCGCTTGTGTTGGATGTCATGATGCCCGGGCAGGATGGCCGTGCGTTGACGCGCGAATTGCGCAAAAAAACGGATGTGCCTGTTTTGCTGCTGACCGCGATGGGGGAGGTGGAAGACCGGATTGGCGGCCTTCAATCCGGTGCGGACGATTACCTGACCAAACCTTTCGATCCGCGTGAACTTGTGCTGCGTCTTGAATCACTGCTTCGCCGCCGGCCGCAGCAAAAGACCGAAGGTAAAAAATACAAAATCGGCCAATGGCTTTATGACCCCGACGTGCCGCAACTGGAAAACGGCGCGGAGGTTGTACGATTGACGGATGTAGAGGTCAATTTGATGCGCGCGTTGACCCGCCGCGCTGGGGTTATTTTAAGCCGTGAGGAATTGGCGGCGCAATCGGGTATGGATGCGGGGGAGCGCACCATCGATGTTCAGGTCACGCGCCTTCGTAAAAAGCTGGAAGAAGACAGTAAAATGCCGCGCTATCTTCAAACCGTGCGCGGCAAGGGTTACATGCTGCGCGCCGAAGAGGTGGAGGCGTGAGCTTTAAGGACATAAAACAAAAGATCAAGGATATATTGCCGCGGACTCTGTTCTGGCGGTCGCTCTTGATTTTGATCGTGCCGGTTTTATTGATCCAGATTATCACAACCTATGTCTTTTTTGACCGCCACTGGCAAAAAATGGGCGATCGTCTGGCGGTGTCCGTGGCCAATGAAATCAATCTGGCCGCGGGTATGATCGAAAGCGATGATTCCGACATCAACGTGCTGTATGTGCGCCAATTGCTCGAAGAGACGCTGGATATTTCGCTGATGTATGAGCGGGGAGTATCGCTGGAGCGCAGTTTCAAGAGCAGCAAATGGTTTGAAAATCCCGGGCGGGAGAATTTTATCAGCCGGACTCTGGGCAAGGCCTTCAAGCAGGGTCTGGAAAACCGGGCGTTTCTTATCTATGTGCAATCCGATGAAAAATGGGTGCAGGTAAAGGTCCAGCTTTCCGGTGGTGTAATAACGGTATCCATACCGGAACGGCGGATTTTCTCCTCGTCCGGTTATGTCGTTCTTTTGTGGATGGTGGGTTCGTCCATCATTCTTCTGGCGATTGCTACCGTGTTCATGCGCAACCAGATCCGGCCTATCCGTCGCCTGGCCATTGCTGCGGAAAAGATCGGAAAAGGGCGGGATGTACCGTTTTTCAAGGTGGAAGGTGCGCGCGAAGTGCGGCAGGCCGCCCGTGCCTTTATCGATATGAAAGACCGTCTGCAACGGCAGATCCAGCAACGTACGACCATGCTGGCCGGTGTGTCGCATGATTTGCGCACCCCGCTGACCCGCATGAAGCTGCAACTGGAAATGATGGGAGATGGCGATGACATCCGTGATTTGAAAAACGATGTTGCGGATATGGAACGGATGATCGGGGCCTATCTCGATTTTGCGCGCGGGCAGGGCGGGGAAGAACCTGTGCGCACCGATCTTGGCGGACTGGTCGCTCAAGCGGTCAAAAATGCAAACCGCGAACAGGAGCGCGTAACTGCAGACGTGCCGGAAAGCTATTCCATTTTGCTGCGCCCGGTGGCGTTTGAACGTGCCCTGAACAATCTTTTGGGCAATGCCCTGAAATATGGGCAGCACGCATGGATCAGCGTGCGCCGCTTTGGCGAAACCATCGAAATCTGCGTGGATGATGACGGTCCTGGCATTCCCGAAAATCAACACGAAGATGTTTTTAAACCGTTTTTTCGGGGGGAATCATCCCGCAATGCCCGCACAGGCGGTGTCGGGCTTGGACTTCCTATTGTGCAGGATGTTGTGTTTTCCCATGGCGGCCGGATATGGCTGGATCAAAGCCCCAAGGGGGGCCTACGCGTGGTGATCGACCTTCCGGTCTGATGGCATTAGAAGAGCTTTCCGCCCAACGGAACATCCTGATCCGGTGAAATCATCACAACGCCGCCATCGGCGTCGGGAAAGCCCAACACAAGAATTTCCGACATATATTTCCCGATCTGGCGCGGTGGAAAATTGACAACGGCCGCCACCAGCTTTCCTTTCAGCGTGTCGTGGGTGTAATGCTTGGTGACCTGTGCGGAGGTTTTCTTGATGCCGATGTCCGGGCCGAAATCCACCCATAATTTATAGGCAGGTTTTCTTGCCTCCGGAAAATCCTGCACATCTACGATCCGTCCCACGCGGATATCTACCTTTTCAAAATCGTCATAAGCTATCTGGTCGGTCATTTTTCTTGATCCTTCAAATAAAAAAGCCGCCTTTGCGGCGGCCTTTTTGAAATAGGCGGGCCGTTATTCCGCCGCGTCTTTTTTTGCGGTGCTGTTCTTGATTTCCGTGATGCTGGCCATCACACGGCGGTTCAGCACTTCGGCTGTGTCCGCCGTCGTTTTGCGGATCAGTTCGCCCAGTTCGCGCGAATTCACAACCGACTTTTCATAGGCCGATTTCATGATTTCCGCCTGTTTGGCGAATTTTTCCTGCGGCGTGCCCTCGCTCATCGTTTCGCGGGCCAGGCCGGAATTGTCCTGCACAAACTGGCTCATCATTTCTGCCTGACGTTGGGCCAATGCCTGCCAGCCTTGAAAGGCGCGCTGGTTCGCTTCGGTCAGGGCCTGAAAGTTTTTACGCTGCGTTTCCATGACAGCCTTGATATCAAAGGGCGCGGGCGTTTCGATCGACCCGAACATGTCTTTGACGGCGGATTGCATATCGGTGAAAAAACCGGCTGCAGAATTCTTTTGCTGCATAGTGACTGCCTCCTGACAGGTGATGACTATTAACCTATGGTTTTTGTGCAGGGCAGTCAAGGGGAACCCATATCGTTTGTTCTGCTTCACACACCTGTAAGCAGCACTGGCGGGATGCAGAGCGATAGATATTGCTTTGCCCTTGTTATCTTAGGGGATTTTTAACCTTATTTGGGCAGAGTTTACCGTGGAAAGAACTGTTTTGCGCCAACAGGTGCGCCCCGGGGATTCATGGCAATTATCGGAAATGACAATCAAAAACCGACTTTGATGTCCGCTGCCTCCAGAATGCGGCCGCAAGGATGGTTGTCCGGCAACATGGCCCAGATCATGGTGCTTTTGAACGGGTTGATTCTGACGTTCACCGCTTTTGCCACCCTGAATGTCTTTATTACCCAGATTGTGGAAGAGGGCATCGTGTCCGTGATGTACGAAACGCGCGAACATTTGTCCGATCGTTTCAGCGATCTGGAAAAGGGGATCCAGACGGCGGCGGCCAGCACGTCGTTTTCCGGAAAACTGGAGCCAGACGACATTATTAAAAATTTCAACAATGTTTTTTCCTATGGCGATTACTTCAAGGATGTTTTCTGGCTGGAACAAACTGGGGACGGCCAGTATGTCGCCCACAGGTTGCTGATCCCAAAAGGTGATGCCGCCGCTTCCGGGGCGGAGCAGAATGAGCAGGATTTGCACAAGATGGTCGTTCACGCCGTTGCCAATACAGACGGGCAGACGGTTTTGATCAGCGAATTTCAGGGGTTCGTTTCCAAGCAGGGGGAGAGCGATTACCCGATGCTTCTGGCCAAGAAGATCGCTTTGCCGAACGGGCGGGCGGACATTGTCTATGGTGTGACGAACGTCAGCAACATCATTGCCCCGAACTTTTTTGAATTCCGCAAAAACATCGAAGAAATCTCTGTCGCATTCGGGGAAAAGAACATGGGGATTTACAAATATCTCCGCCGCGATGTCGATCCGGATGCGCCGGCCCCGAAATTATTGTTCGTCAACCAATCGACGTTGCCGTTTGCCGACAAGTCCGTGGAAATCAACCTGAAGGTTGGTTCGACTGATCATGAAATGTTTTTGAAGAAAATCCCGCTTCTTATGATGTTGTTCGGGATTACGCTAACCCTGATCGGGACTCTTTATGTTCGTAATAACCAGAAACAGGCCTTGCGTCTGGGGGAAATGAACGAAGAGCTTGCGAAAAAGAACGACAAGCTGAACTTTGAAATTATGGAGCGGGAAAAGCTGAACAACGCCATCCGCAAACAGGAAAAAGAAAACCGTGCGGTTATCGATGCCGTCAGCGATATTATTTTTGAAACCGATACGGATGGAAAAATCCTGTTCCTGAACGACACTTGGTTAAAAATCACGGGGTTCGCGCCGGATCGTTCTTTGGGACGCAACCTGTTCGACCTTTTATATATGCCTGATCAGGCCGAACAGCGCAGCAATCTGGCCCAATTGGTCAAAGGAAAGAAAACGGCCTATCGTGCGTTTACCCGTCTGCGGACGGCGGACGGAAATTTCCGCGCGGTCGAGCTGGCCGTTTCGATGTTGCGCCAGGATGAAAACAAACAGCTTCGCGTGGTGGGGACGATTACAGACGTGGAAGAACGCCGCCGTGCCGAACGCGCACTTTCGGAAGCCGAAAAGAAATACCGCGCCATCGTTGAAAACGCGGCATCCGGGATTTATCAGGTGACGCCGGAAGGTGTTTATTTAAGTGCCAACCCCGCCATGGCGCGAATTTTGAATTACAATACGCCCGAAGAAATATTGCGCGATGTGAAGAATGCGAACACGGATATTTATTTCAACCCGCGCGAACGTGAAAGATCGCAACGCGATGCGGTGCGGAACGGCAGTATCAATATTGAATGCGAAGTTCGCCGCAAGGACGGTGCCGTTATCTGGGTGCAGGAAAACCTGCGCGCCGTAAAGGACGACGAAGATCAGCTGATCTTTTTTGAAGGCAGTATGGAGGATATTACGCAACGTAAGGCCACCGAAATCGCCCTTCGGGAAGCGAAGATCCAGTCTGATCTGGCGTACCGTGCGAAATCCGAATTTCTGGCCAACATGTCGCACGAATTGCGGACGCCGCTGAACGCCATTATCGGTTTTTCCGAGATCATCCGCGACCAGGTTTTCGGGAAGGTCGGAGCAGCGGAATACATGGATTATGCCCGCGACATTCATGAAAGCGGGAAGCGGTTGTTGCAGGTCATCAACGATATTCTTGATGTATCGCGGATCGAGGCCGGCGAGCGTCAGTTGAACGAAGGCGTTGTGGATTTGAACAAGGTTGTGAATTCTGCGCTGGAAATGATGGGCCCAAAAATCGAAATGCAGAAAACCGTCATTTCAAACTATGTGACGACGCAAACGCCCAAAATGATCGGTGAAGCGCATGCCGTAAAGCAGATGATCATGAACCTGTTGTCGAATGCCGTAAAATTCACGCCTGAAGGCGGGCGCGTTTCCATTCACGCCGACGTGGATGAAGACGGACAGATGCGCGTTTCCGTGACGGATACGGGGATCGGTCTGACGGACGACGAAATTGAAAAAGCGTTGTCGCCGTTCGGGCAGGTGGATACATCGCTCGACAAAAACGAATCCGGTACGGGGCTGGGTTTGACGCTGGTTCAATCTTTGATGGATCTTCACGGCGGGACGTTCGAGCTGTTCTCCCAAAAAGGCGTGGGGACCACGGCCACACTTATTTTCCCGGCAAAGCGCGTGACGATGGTCGAAGCGCGCGAACCCGTTACGGTTTAAATCCGCATATCGTCGATCGTTTTTTGTGCGTCGTCCGAATCCATGGACAGGGCCCTGCGGGCCACATCGAATCCGAATCCGGCACGGGCGAGGGCGGCGAGGGCCTTGTCGTCCCGGTCATCGTTTTGACCGGCGGCGAAGGGGCCTATTTTTTTACGCCGGCACAAGAGAACGGCGGCGGCAAGGTCTGGGTTTGCCGTGCCCGTTTCTTCGGCGTGCGTACTAAGGGCTTCTTGAATAGGGCCTTGAGCCATACCCTTGGCCGCCAATTTGGCCATGATCGCCTGGCGGGAAAGCCCACGGCGGCGCAAGGAGTTCACCATCCCGCGCAGCCAGGCATCATCGTTAAGCAGCCCCATCCGGGACAAGGTTTCAACTGTGCTATCCAGATGGCGCACACAGGTTTCACGGTCTTGATCTTTATGGTAATTACAGGAGCGATCGATTTTCCGCCCCATCACGCGCCGGAAATGTGGTGTGCTGGCCGGAAAACGCTGTAAATAGGCAAGGCCGGCATTATAAAGGTATTTTTCCGTGATCCTCTTCGGGGGCTTTTTGCCCTTGCGCGGGGCCGGTGTCTTGATATTTTTGGCCTCTGTCCTATCTTGGGCATCAGAATTTTTGTGCAATTTTTCCAAGGTTTCCTGCTCCATGTCACAAACGGATTTTATACCAAACGGCGGCGAACTCAAACCGCGCGTCATTCCCCCTGTGAATATGATCGGATTAAAAACTCTGATTGAAAAGGAGGTTGGGCGGTTCCTGAATGTCTATACGCAGACGATCGTGGCCCCCGTGGTGACGACGTTGCTGTATTACGCCGTGTTTGCGCTGGCCTTCGGCGGGCTCGACATGAAAACCGAAGGAATGCCCTATCTGGTCTTTCTTGCGCCCGGTCTGGTCATGATGACGATGGTGCAGAATGCCTTTGCCAATACATCGTCTTCGGTCGTGATCGCCAAGGTACAGGGCAATATCGTCGATGTCCTCATGCCGCCTTTGTCGCCTGTGGAAATTTTCACGGGCTATCTGGTTGGCGGCATTATCCGCGGGGTGATCGTGGGGGCGGTGTGCGCCTTTGCGGTCTGGGCAACGGTGGGGATGTCCATTCATGCACTCTGGGCGGTCGTACTTTTTGCGGTTCTGGGGACGGCCATGCTGTCCAGCCTCGGCCTTGCCGCCGGCCTGTGGTCTGAAAAATTCGACCATATCGCGGCGGTGACGAACTTCATTGTAACGCCCATGACGTTTTTGTCCGGGACCTTTTATTCCGCACAACAATTACCGGGATTCTGGCAGACATTGGTGCATTACAACCCGTTCTTTTATATGATTGACGGATTCCGTTACGGGTTTACGGGGCATGCGGACGGAAATTTGGCGATTGGTGTTGCGATGCTCGTCGCCATCAATCTTTTTCTGGCGTTCCTGACGCTGCGCATGTTGCAAACGGGCTATAAAATAAAGAGTTAGTGCTTTGACCCAATCGAACGATTTCATCCTTCCATTCCAACTGGAATCTTCGGGCATCCGCGGACGCATTGTCCGTATAGAAGACGTAATGGATGCTATCTTGGCTGCGCACAAGACCTATCCGGAGGATGTGTTGCATCTGACGGGGGAAATGCTGGTTTTGTGCGCGATCCTTTCCTCCATGTTGAAATATGATGGCGTGTTTACGTTACAGGCGCAGGGCGATGGGCCGGTGAAAATGCTGGTCGCGGATATGACGGGCGGCGGGGCGATCCGCGCCTGCGCGACCTTTAAGGAAGAGGATCTAAAAGAACGAAAGGTCATCCAGAACCGTACCGAATTGCTGGGTAAAGGGTATATCGCTTTTACCGTGGATCAGGGCGAATTCACCGACCGGTATCAGGGGATTGTCGAATTGAAGGACGGCCCGCTGATGGACAGTGTGCAAAATTACTTCGTTCAATCGGAACAGATTGCCACCGGGATCATGATGGCCGTGGGCAAGGTGGACGGGGCATGGCGCGGATGCGGGGTCATGGTGCAACAAATGCCCGAAGAGGGCGGTAAGGTGCGCGACCAAAGCAATGTGGATGAGGACGACTGGCGGCGGACGATGGTTCTGCTCGGCAGCGTAAAAAAAGAGGAGTTGCTGTCTTCGGATTTGGGGGCGCAGGACATTCTCTTCCGTCTGTTCCATGAGGAAGGCGTGCGCGTGTTCGACCCCCAGCCGTTGGTGAAAACATGCCGTTGTTCACCGGATCGCGTGCGTCATATTCTGGCCACCATGTCGGATGAAGATATTCACGACATCACCGTGGATGGAACCATTGTGATGACCTGTGAGTTTTGCAGTACGGATTATACATTCGATCCAGAAGAATTTTTGAAAAAGGGAATCTCATCATGAAATCTCGTTTGCTTGGTTTTGCCGCCGTTTGTGTTTTGGGGGCCTGTACCTATGCCCATCCGGAACAATCCCCGCAACTGACGTTCAGCCAGTTTGCGCCGATTGTCCTGAATGCGCAGAATGTGGGAATCCAAGAAGGGTATCGTGGTGTTTCGGATGCGCAGGACGTATCGGGCCAGTTTGTGTTGGCGCCGAGCGAGGCGGTCAAACGCTACGCCGCCAACCGGTTCCGTGCGGGAAATGCGCCGGACGGGGCCTTTACGATTGCGATTGACGATGCGCGGCTGCACTTACGCCAGATCGACCAGAAAAATTCCGTCCTGAAATGGGCGGAAGTAGGAAAGCAGGATGAATATCACCTGTTTTTGGTGGTGCGTGTTTTAACGCAGCCATCCGGCTTTAACGGTCAGCAAACGACGACCATCCGTATGGATCGCACGCTTGTTATGCCCTCCAGCGTCAATCTGGCCGAACGGGAAATGCGCCAGACGAAGTTTTTAGAACAGTTGATCACCGATCTGGATAAACGCGTGAACGACGCGATCGACCAGACGCCGGCGATCCGTCAGTAAGGAACAAAACACAGGGCATAAAAAACGGGGCCTTCGATGGCCCCGTTTTGTATTGCGGTCACGCGTCCCTTATTCAAAGGAGATTTGCGCACGGCGGTTGGCCGGCTCGCGGACGTTGTCCGGGGTGGCCACCAGAAGTTCTTCTTCACCGCGGCTGGTCGTTTTGATCATGTTCGGATCAAGACCGCGTTGAACAAGGGCGTCACGCACGGCATTCGCACGGCGCATGCCCAGCTTGATGTTGTATTCGTTGGAACCCGACGTATCGGCAAAACCGACGATGTCGAGCGATTTCAGGCTGCGTTTCGATGCTTCGGTCGCTACGGCATCCAACACGCTCTGCGCACCCGCATTCAGGTCATACTGATCCCAATCGAAGAACACCAGATACATGGCGTTTTCTACTTCCATCGGTTTGTTCGGATCTACGTTCAGCGGGTTTTCGCCGGCCGGTGCGGGAGCAGGGGCCACCGGCGGAGCCTTGGGCATCTGGCCTTCCAGCTGTTCCAGCGCGGTTACGAATTCGCGTTTGCAACGGTTGATGTCATCCGGTTGGTAATTTTCTTCCTGTTGTTCCATCCAGCAATCGAAACGGGCCTGTGCCACGGCGGACACATCCGGATACATTTCGCGGGCACCCAGATCGAACATGGAAACGAGGCGGGAGCGGGCAACGCTCAACTCCTGCATGTTTTCTGCCGGAATGTTCCAGTCCGTCAAAGGTTCGGGCATTACGACATCGCCGCGCGCGGCGGCCAGACCCTTGCGGGCGAAATGGATGGCATCGGCGTGGTCGGACATCCCATCGGATTCGCTATCGACGAAACTTTTGTATTCGGAGGTCAGCTTTTGCGTGAAAGGACTGCCGACAGGCTGCACTTCCCGAAGCGCATCCACTTCTTCATACTTGTTGAAATCGCAGGCGCCGAGGGCTGCTACACCAGCCACGATCATCAGTCCGCGCAGAATCCGCATTGAAAACTCCTTGGGGTCGAATTGATTAATAGCCACTCTTACTCTGGCCAAGTCTTGTTTATTACAACCATCCCGCGGCCAAAGTAAAGTCATAAGGCCAAAAAACGATAAAATATCGGTTAATTTTTGTGAATAACCAGAAGGGGTTAAATTCCCGTTCTTAAAAATGCAGGGCTGTTGAAAAGTCGCGTTTTTCCTTCCCATGAAAACAAGAATCACCTAGAGCTTGACATTCATAGGTGCGTGCGTATTATCCGCGCGCTTGCAATCATAAATGTTGTCATAACAACGTCCTTCCGGACGATAGAAAAGATTACGCAAACCAAAAGGCAATAATAAAGGGAAAATAGATGGCCAAAGCGCTGCAATCTCAGAAAATTGCCGTTCTGATGTCGAACGGCTTCAACGAAAAAGACTTTCTTCTCATCCAGAAATCCATGATCGACCAAGGGGCTTCGCTTCGCATCGTCTCTACGGATTCCGGTCTTGTGAACGGCTGGGATGGCAAGGGCTGGGGTCACAATTTTGCGATCGATGCGCAATTGAACACCGCTCTGGGCATCGACTATGACGCCCTGATTATTCCGGGTGGTCAGCGCAGCCTCGATAAACTGAAACTCACGGCGCATTCCCGCCGCTTTATCGGCAGCTTCATTGCTGCGATGAAGCCGGTTGTCTGCATGGGCGATGCTGTGCAGTTAATGGCCCACACGGATCATCTGTCCGGCCGCACCGTGGCCGGCCCCGAATCCAAAAAAGGGATCGTGGAAACGGCCGGTGCCACCTATGCCGGCGAAACCGCGCGCCAGGATGGCACAATCATGACGGGCGATACGGAAGGTGATAACCTGAACGCTTTCGTAACCGCTGCCGTCGATATGATGCTACAGACGCTCGGTACGATGAAACAGGCCGCCTAAACGGCCCGTTCTTAACCCCGCAGGGACAAGATGAAAGCCGAAACCCAAGCAGTGGTAGATGAAATCGAAGAAGCGCTCCTGCTGCTGAGGAGGCATCTTTGACTGGGACGATGCGTTAAAACGGCTGGAGGCTCTGAACAGGGCCGCCGAAGACCCCGCCCTCTGGAATGATCCCGAAAAGGCGCAAGGTGTGATGAAAGATCGCACCCGTCTGGAAGGGCAGATCAACAAAATCCGCGATATTGAAAATTCTTGCCATGACAATATGGAGCTTATCTCCATGGGCGAAGAGGAGGGGGATGAGGCCATCATTCTCGAAGCGGAACAATCCCTTAATAAACTGCAACAAGACGTAGCGAAATATCAGCTGGAGAGCCTGCTCTCCGGTGAAGCCGACATGAACGATGCCTATCTGGAGGTGAATGCCGGGGCTGGCGGGACGGAGGCGCAGGACTGGGCGCAAATCCTTCTCCGGATGTACACGCGTTGGGCGGAACAGAGCGGTTATAAAGTTAGCTTGCTGGAACGCAGTGACGGGGAAGAGGCCGGGATAAAATCCGCTACGATCCGGATTGAAGGCGAGAGGGCTTATGGATGGCTGAAAACCGAGAGCGGCGTTCACCGTCTGGTCCGGATTTCGCCATTCGATTCCAATGCCCGCCGTCACACCAGTTTTGCCTCTGTCGGTGTTAGTCCTGTCATCGATGACAATATCCAGATCGAACTTTTGGACAAAGATTTACGGGTTGATACGTATCGTTCGAGCGGAGCGGGCGGTCAACACGTCAATACCACCGATTCCGCCGTGCGGATTACCCACATCCCCACCGGGATTGTGGTGGCGTGCCAGACTGAACGCTCCCAACATCAGAACCGGGCGAATGCTCTATCGATGTTGAAGGCCCGGATTTACGAAGCGGAGCTGCGGAAACGTGAAGATGCGGCCAGTGTGGCACAGGGGGAAAAGACCGACATCGGCTGGGGCCACCAGATCCGCTCCTACGTTCTGCAACCTTACCAGATGATCAAGGATTTGCGGACGGGAACCGAAAATACCAATTCGCAGGCCGTGTTGGACGGCGATATTGATCTTTTTCTTGAATCCTCGCTTTCCCATCGTCTGGGGATCAGCGACAAGCAGGCCGCCAAGGATAAGTAGGGCGCGCGGGGTTTTACCCCCTTGCACGCTTGAGGGGGCGGGGTTATTGTCTCCTCCATTCAAATTCAAAACCCGCCAAGGTGGTATTCGGTCATGTATTTCAAGTCGTTCCGGACGCAAACTTCACATCGGATTTTAACATTTATCCTGATCGGTGCCTTGTCGCCCGTCGGTTCGGCCTTCGCGGCGGAGGCTCCGGTCTTCAAGCCGGCCAGTGACTGGAATGTTGGTGCCACCCAATTGTCCAGTGTTCGTGGCCTGAATGTGAAATTGCCGTGCGTGGTATCAAATGAATATGACAACGGTTTCGTGGTTCGCTTTTCCGGCGGCGGCGGTTCCTTCCTCGCCATGGCGGTTGATTTTCGCCAGGGGATTTTCAAGCAGGGGCGGCAGTACGATGCGCTGCTTTCCGTTGGTGATTCTTATGCAAAACAGGTAAAGGCGACCGCCTTTACTGACAGCACGCTGATTTTCAACCTGCGGCCGTTGCCTGACATGTATGACGCGATCAAGGGTGGGAATAGCATGGGGTTGGACATTGACGGCAACGTCATGACGTTCGAGCTCGGCGCGCTGGCGCCCGCGCTGGCCTCGCTGGAAAGTTGTTATGCCGGAACGCAAACGCCGCCCGCGATCAATTCCATCGCAGAACAAACGGGGGCTGCGCCTGCAGCAAAGGTGGAATCTGTGCCGGTTGAGCCTGTGACAGCTCCGCCCGCTGTTCCGCAAAAAGAACTGCCGCGCACGTTTGATGAAATTATGAAGGGTGCAGACACGCAAACGCCGCCTGCGCCTGCACAAAAAACGGCGCAAAAAGGTATGACGCCGATGATGGGAGCGGCAGCAGAAAAGCCCGCACCGGTAAAAGAAATTCCGGGCCGTGAATCCGCCCGCATGGACGTGGAATCCGAACCTCTGGCACCGCCTGTTGCTGCGCAAAATCCTGCGCAGCAAACCGCAACAAAGGCGATCAAACCGTCTTCCCCCATGAAGATCGCCACGCCCGGTTTGAAGCCTGCTGCCAAAGAAGAAACGTCAAAGATGGCGGCCGTTGAACGTGCGCCGATTCCGTTGATGCGCGAACCTGCCGAAGATGTTGCGCCGGTACAAAATGCTGCGCCTGTTAAACCCGCGCCTGCCGCTCCGCATGTCTGGGTAGCAAAAGCGGGAGAGGATATGAAGATTGTTTTAAGCCGCTGGGCCACACAGGCGGGGTACGATCTCGACTGGCAATCTACGCAGGATGGCAAGGTGGTACAGGACATGCGGATGAGCGGGCCGTTCGATCAGGCGGTCACCCAGTTGCTTGCGGAAAACGGCGCGGCATCGGGTATTGCGGGCCAGATTGAAACATCGGATGGGTATAAAAAGGATTTAAAGCGGGTGGATGCTGCAATGCCGGACGCAACGGATTCTGTATCCATGCCGGCCTACCAGCCACGCTGGGACGCACAACGGGGGGCCAATATCCAGACCGTGATCGACGCGTGGGCGAAGAAAGCCGGGGTCAAGGTGGTTTGGCAAAGTTACATGAGCGTTCCGGTCAAGTCGCCCGTTCAGGTGTCGGGCAGTTTTGAAGAGGCGGTCGGCGGTTTGCTGGACCAATATGCCACCGACTCAACCCGCCCCGTGGGGCAGTTGAACACGGATCCGCAGACGGGCGAACGCACGCTTTTGATGAATCTGGACAAATCCGGCGTATAAACTGCGCATAACTTAGGTTTTTAACCCTTTTTCCGACATTTCCCGCTTTGCGGGAAGGGGCGAACCTTGTATGTTTTTGGGTAATTTTCCAGTGCTATGGAATTATGAGACCCAAAGACCCAGCAGGATCAGAATGCGTTTGAACAAATACCTTGGCTCCACGCTTTTTACCGGACTTTTTATCACCGTTGCCGCCATGACCCATGCGCAGGCAGCCGGACAGGCGGTTCTGGAGCCCACCGGCAACTGGGCCATTTCCAAGATCGAAAAGGAAAAGCAGGGCGGGTCATACTGTACCCTGTCCCGCAAATATGGGAACGGGGTGGTATTGAGCCTCGCCCGCAACGAAACCGAAGAATATTCGCTTGCGCTCGATTTTCAGAAACCGACCTTTCAAAAAGACCGCGCTTTGAAGATCAACCTGCAACCCGGGCCGGGGCAGTTGCGCGCCTATGACATGATGCCAACGTCCGAACGGGCGGTGGTTGTGCGCCTGGGCTGGGACGAAGGGTTTTTCAACGCGCTCGATAAATCGCAGCAAATGAAGGTTACGCTTGGCGAACAATCCTATGCCTTTGCTATGCCGGAGATCGCGCGCGGTCAGGCGGATTTGAAGGAATGTATGGATGGGCTGAAGGCCGCGAAGACCGGGGAGCCTGCAAAGGAACAAGTCGCCACGAACGATGTGCTGGCGGCACAACCGGGACAGGCCTCCGCAGCGTTTGCTGCGGAAAAGACGGCGGATGCTGCGGCGGCGACCATGGCGAAGGCCGCGGAAGAACCGCAAAAGACGTCGGCTGAAAGCAAAGGGTTTTTTGCAAGCCTGACTGACGGGTTCGATCTGAAAGGTAAAGAACAGGATAAAACGCAAGTTGCGCGCAAAAATTTTGGTAAATCATCGCAGGACGGTGATGATCAGAACGCCATTATTCCGGCGTCTGGCGAAGGCGTCGCCGCACCTGATACATCGCTGATGGCCGATGCCGGGAAAACGCAGGCCCCATTGCCGCCTCCCGTTGCGGAAGAAAAGGCCGCCGCAGTAAAGGTGAAGGAGGATATGCCTGCACCTGTCGCTGCGCAAACACCCGCCCCGGAAAAAGAGACGAAAAAACCGCTTGAAACAGCGAAGGCAAAAATAGAGCCTGTGAAAGCACCCGAGCCCGTGAAAGAGGCAAAGGCCCCGGTGATGCCGGCCCCTGCGCCTGTTGATGCGGAAGCGCAAAAGAAAGCCGCCGCGATCGCCGAACAGAACAAGGCCCTGGAACAACAAATTGCCAATTTGCGCAAAGAAGTGCAGCAACGCCCAGATGCGGACGAACTGGCCATGGCGCAGGCCCGCCTGAAAGAACAGGAAATCAAAAACCAGCAATTGCAGGAAACCTTGCGGCAATCGCAAACGCGGATTGCCGAAACGGCGATCAATACAGAAACGAAATCCATGCAGCAAATCGTCGATTTGCAAACCCGTCTG
>CAYRDI010000001.1:11261-52194 GCA_964423095.1 uncultured Micavibrio sp. | reverse complement strand
CCCGTCTGGACGCCGCGCAAAAAGACAGTGCGGTTATGGCCAAGCAATTGGAAAGCCTGCGGCTTAAACAAGAAGACGGCCAGATCAATGCCGTTTCCGGTGACTGGGATTTGGAACAGGCAACAAAACGCTATAACGAGGCGGAACGCGAAATCCGCCGTCTGGGTCTGGAACTGGAACAGGAAAAGACCAGTTGCAACCGTGAAAAATCGAACATAGAAGCGATGTTGTTCGATCCGGCCGTGACAGAGCGCAAACAGATTGAACGTCTGAACCAGCTTCAGGCCGAACTGGATGCCGCGCAGAAAAAGGCCGCCAGCAACCAGAAGCAAATTCAGGCGGCTGTCGATCAGCAACTGGCCGATAAAACAAAATCCGTTCAGGCGGAAAAAGCCGCGCTGAACCAGCAGTTGGTTGCCGCACAAAAACAATCGGCGGACAAGGATGTGACGCTGACCAGCTTGCAAAAACAACTGGATGTCGCCAATGCGGCCAACGCGGCGCAGGCAAAAGGTGCCGCGCAACTTGCGGATATGCAAAAAACGCTGGCGGCAAAGGATGCCACCATCGCCGATCTGCAAAAACAAGCGACGACTGCGCAGATGGCACCGGCCGAAAAAACGCAGATGCAATCGCAGATCGATTCCATGAAGGCAGCCCTTGCGCAAAAGGACCAGCAGATTGCCTCTTTGCAAACGCAGGCACCCAAAGCGGATTCTGTGTCGCAGCAACAGATCACCTCGCTGCAAACGCAAAATCAGGCCATGACCCAGAATATCGAAGCGATGAAACTCGCTCTGGCCAACAAGGATAAAGCGATTGCCGAAGCGCAGTCTGTGGCACAAACGGCGTCATCTGCACCAAAGGTGGACCCCGCGGTAACCAAGCAGTTGGCCGATCTTCAATCCACGATGGCGCAACTCAAAAAGGATAATGACATTCTGCGTGACCAGAATGTTGTGTTGCGTCAGCAATCCGATAAGTTGCAACTTCAGCTCAGCGATGTCCAAAGCAGCGGTGCGGCAAGAGCCGATCAGGTGGCGTCCGCACAGTTGCAGGCGGATGATTTGAAACGCCAGATGGAAATGAAGGATCGCCAGAATGTGACCTATCAAAACCAGCTCGCGGCCCTGCAGCAGGAAAACACGCAGTTAAAGAGCCGCCTGACCGTGGCGGACGGCAACCGTTCCAGCAGCACGGCGGAAGTTTCCGAACTGACCCGTCAGGTGCAATCCCTGCAACGCCAGATTTCGGATTTACAGGCCCGCGCATCACAGCAGACTTCGGCGGCTACGGCTCCCGTTGCTTATAACAACATGGCTCCCGCCGCCGGCAGCTATGCCGCCGCTGCGACCAAACCGGCCATTGAATCGGTGGCTTTGGCCGCGCCTTCTGTAACGGCTCAGGGCAGCAGCGGTTATAGCCAGTCCAGTATTCAGAGCTTGCTGCAAAAAGCTGGGGTTTCGGCGGGCAATCTTCAACGCGCGTCCGGCGGTTTCGTCGATGCTGACAATTATGGATGGACGGATTCCAACAATGTGCGCGGCCTTGCTTCGGTACGGGCCATGTCGGGCACATCGTTCCAATCGCTGGTGGATCAATATATCGCCTATCAAAAAGGGCAATGTCAGGGTGATTTCGCCTCCATGCCTTCGCCATCCAATGGCGGTGCGGGGAAACAAATCTCCCTTTATGAAGTCGCCTGCGTCGGCGGCAGCAGCCTGTCTTCGTCTATCCTGTTCTTTGAAGATCAGGGACGGTTCATCGCGATTGCGAACCAGACACCGGCCGCCGATATGGATGTCGCCATGGACAGCCGTGACCGGATCGCGAACTTTGTGCGCGGCCTGTAACAGGCTGAATAGAACACACCATCAATAAAAAACCCCGCCGTTTGGCGGGGTTTTCTTTTGCGGCGTATAACCGAAGGAGGGGTTATTTGCCGTCCTTGTCCTTGTCGCCCTGTTGCATGCCAAAAGGGCGGAACATGCGCATGGCGTTTTCAAACATGGCCATGTTCTGCTTGTTGATTTCTTCCAGATTGGGCACGGGGAACATGCCTTCGATCGATTTGTTGATCTGCTGGCGGAGCTGTTCCTGGTTTTGCGCGAATGTTTGAATCGTGTGTTCCAGATAATTGGGGACCAGCGGGCTCAGATTATCGCCGTAAAAGCCGATCAGCTGGCGGAGGAAATTGATGGGCAGAAGGCTCTGGCCCTCGTTCTGTTCCTGATCGACGATAATTTGTGTCAGGACGGAGCGGGTCAGGTCTTCGCCGGATTTTGCGTCATAAACAACAAAGTCGTGGCCTTCCTTGACCATTTCGCACAAATCTTCCAGTGTCACATAGCTGCTGCGCCCCGTGTCATACAAACGGCGGTTCGCGTATTTTTTGATGACGGTCGGTTCGTCAGACCTCTTTTTGGCATTGGCCATGATGGCGTCCTCCGTTTTTTATGCTGCGAGAGAAATTAACTATTATTATGCATGATAATTTTTTGCAAGGCAAAAAAATTAGTATGTTGCGGATACCTTTGTATTTTGCTGCCCTTATATAAAGGGGGCGTGTTATAAGGAAAATCTATGATGCGCAGCGGCCCTAAACCCTTGCCATTCCAGCTTGGAATGGCCTCAATCGCCTCCGCCGGACTGGCTGGGGGGGCGCAGTTTGATGCGCAGACCTTGCAGGATTTTTTCAAAGGCATCCAAAAATACCAGCAGCACGGGTTTAAACGGGACATGCCTGAATTGCCTGTCGTCTGGCAGGCGGGTGCGGCGCGGTTGTTTCGTGCCGGGACGGGCAAGGGGGCGCACAGGGTTCCGGTGGTTTTGATCCCTTCGATGGTCAACCGTTCGGACATTCTGGATTTGCTGCCGGATCGCTCGTTGCTGCGCTGGCTCGCGGGACAGGGGTTCGATGCCTATTTATATGACTGGGGTATACCGGTGGAAGACGATGGACAAAAAGACATGGATGCTGCGCTTCTGGGGCGGCTGGTTCCCGCGCTGGAATCCCTGGGCGGCCCTGTGATCCTTTTGGGGTATTGCATGGGCGGGTTGTTTGCGGCGGCGGTGGCCACGCTGCGCCCTCAATTGGTGCGTGGGATTGTCATGCTGGCTGCACCGTGGAATTTTCATGACGAACGCGCCGCGTTGAAGGCCCGCATGACCCTGATGAAACCGATGGCGCTACCCTATATGGCGCAATATGCGCGTCTGCCCGAAAGCTGGATGCAGGCGGTTTTTGCAACACTCGATCCCGAGGGCAGTATCCGGAAATTTTCATCTTTTGCCCAGATGGCGGACGATTCGAAGGAGGCGATGTTTGTTGCGGTGGAGGATTGGTTGAATGACGGGCTGGATCTTCCGGCCGCCATTGCCAGTGTGTGCATGGAAGATTGGTACGAACAAAACCTTCCCTTCAAGGGGGAATGGGAAATTGCGGGGCAGAAGATTGATGCGAAGAATATCCGTTGCCCCACCTTCGTCGTGGCGGCCAGCGAAGACTGGATCGTTCCGCCGGATTCCGCACTGGCTTTTTCGCAGCAGCGGGTGAAGGGGGAACAGCTTGTGTGCAAAACGGGCCATGTCGGGCTGATCGCCGGTCGCCGCGCGGTTGAAGACGTCTGGATGCCGATGGCGGGCTGGTGTGCGGCGCAGCAATGATTTTCTCCATACATCCGGCCACATTCCCTTGAAATCTATGGGGTAGGGCGTTAGGTTCCCTTCGTCTTTTTCGTTCATACATAGTGTGGGAACCCTCCATGTCAGATTCCATCGTTATTGTTGCTGCCAAACGAACCGCGATTGGCACGTTCCTCGGGGCTTTTTCCAATGTTCCCGCCCATGATCTGGGTGCGGCGGTGATCAAGGCGGTGCTGGCCGATGCGAACACCGGTGCGGATGAGGTCACTGACGTGATTCTGGGGCAGGTTCTGACCGCCACGCAGGGTCAAAATCCCGCACGCCGCGCCGCCATGGCGGCAGGTGTTCCAAAAGAACGCACAGCTCTGACCATCAACCAGGTTTGCGGATCGGGTCTTCGGGCCGTTGCGCTCGGCGCGCAGGCAATTTTGTGCGGCGATGCCGACATCGTTGTTGCGGGCGGACAGGAAAACATGACGCTTTCGCCCCATGCCATGGCGTTGCGCGCGGGTGTTAAGATGGGGAATGCCGAACAAATCGACACCATGATCACGGATGGTCTTTGGGATGCGTTCAACGGGTACCATATGGGTATCACGGCGGAAAACATTGCCGCGCAATACGGCATCAGCCGGGTGCAGCAGGATGAATTTGCGGCGTCATCGCAACAAAAAGCCGAAGCCGCGATCAAGGCAGGAAAATTCAAGGCCGAAATCGTTCCGGTTATGGTGAAGGTCAAAAAAGAAGAAGTCGCGATCGACCGGGATGAATTCCCCCGCGATGGCGTGACCGCCGACAGCCTGGGCAAACTCCGTGCGGCGTTCAAGGGGGATGGCAGCGTCACCGCCGGAAATGCATCCGGTTTGAATGACGGGGCGGCGGCGGTTCTATTGATGCGTGAATCGGAGGCCAGAAAACGCGGCCTGAAACCTTTTGCGCGGATCAAAAGCTGGGCCACCGCGGGTGTCGATCCCGCCGTGATGGGGACGGGGCCGATCCCGGCCAGCCGCAAGGCCCTGGAAAAGGCCGGGTGGAAGGTATCGGATCTCGATCTGGTCGAATCCAATGAGGCGTTTGCTGCGCAGGCATGCTGCGTTTTAAAGGAATTGAATCTCGACCCCGCGAAGGTCAACGTGAATGGCGGGGCCATTGCGCTGGGCCATCCGATCGGCGCGTCCGGGGCTCGCGTTCTGGTGACGTTGCTGCATGAACTGGCCCGCACGAAAGGTCAAAAAGGGCTGGCGACACTGTGCATCGGCGGCGGTATGGGGATTGCGATGTGCGTGGAGCGCGATGCTTCGGCGGAATGGAAA
This sequence comes from uncultured Micavibrio sp., assembly GCA_964423095.1. Taxonomy (GTDB): domain Bacteria; phylum Pseudomonadota; class Alphaproteobacteria; order Micavibrionales; family Micavibrionaceae; genus Micavibrio_A. The sequence goes on along the minus strand of CAYRDI010000001.1, from coordinate 47,236 downwards.
GACGCGGTTTAGGAAATCATGACGATGGCAAAAAAGGGTGTAGCAATCGTAACGGGTGGAACGCGCGGGATCGGGCTGGATATTACGCGCGCGCTGGTCGATGAAGGGTACGCGGTTGCCGCGATCTATCACGGCAACGAAGAGGCGGCCAAGGCCTGCGCGCAGGAAACGAATGCGCGGACCTATAAAATTGATGTCGCGGATTTTGAAGCGTGCCAGAAGGGGTGCGCCCTGATCGAACAGGAGCTGGGGCCGGTTTCCGTTCTGGTCAACAACGCAGGGATCACCAAGGACGGCGTGCTGCACAAAATGACTCCCGATCAATGGCATGCGGTCATCGAAACCAACCTGACCTCCTGCTTCAACATGTGCCGTGGTGTGATCACGGGGATGCGCGAACGCGGTTTCGGACGCATCGTCAATATCAGCTCGATCAACGGCCAAAAGGGGCAGTTCGGCCAGACGAACTATTCCGCGGCCAAGGCCGGCATTCTGGGGTTCACCAAGGCATTGGCCATGGAAAGTGCGGCGAAGGGAATCACGGTCAATGCGATTTGTCCGGGGTATATCGCCACCGACATGACGTCTGCCATGAAACAGGAAGTGCTGGATTCCATCATCCGCCAGATCCCGGCGGCGCGGATGGGCAAACCGGAGGAAATTGCCGATATGGTCGTTTTCCTTGCATCCGACAAGGCCGGTTTTATCAATGGCGCGACCATGACGGTCAATGGCGGGCAATATCTGATCTAGGGCTTTGAACGTCTCCCGGTTTCGGGTTAGACTCGTGTCATGAAAAACCGTCACGACACCGTTATTCTCGAACGCCGCTTCATTCCCAAGGGTGACATTATCATCGCCGAGGGCGAGTATGGCCAGCAGGCCTATCTGGTACAGTCCGGCGAAGTCATGGTCTATCTGACCAAGGACGGCGAAGAGGTGGAACTGTCCCGTCTGTCCGCGGGGCAGATCGTGGGCGAGATGGCCTTTATCTTTGATGGCCCGCGCACCGCCAGTGTCAAGGCGACCATGGACTGCAACCTGATTGTGATCAGCCGCCAGCAGTTTGAAGAAAAACTGAAAGATTCCGACCCGACCATCCGTGCGATTGTCCAGATGCTTTCAAAACGGATCGTCGATGCCAACAACTCCTTGTTAAACAAGAAGAGCGATTTGAGCGATTTAAAAGATACGGCACGGATCATATATCAGAATATCGCCGTGAAGCTGAACCAGAACCAGCTCCGTAATTTTCAGAACACGGTTCTTCCCCATCTGGATTCGTTGCTGGAGGCTCTGGATACCTTCCGCGACCGTTACAGCGACGATCCCGCATAATTTTCTTTCCCGAACGGGCTGACAACGCTTTGATCTTGCGGTCAGACGGGCTATATATCCTCTCGACGTAAAAAATCCATCCCCGCTTCTTTATTTTAGGAGACAGCATGAAAAAACTCCTGCCTGTGGTTCTGGCGATCCTTATCCTCGGTCTGGGGGCGATCCTGATCGGCCCGTCCTTCATCGATTGGAACAAATACAAACCCCAGATTATAGAACAGGCGAAAAGTGCGGCCGGATACGATGTGAAAATCGATGGCAAGATCAGCATGTCGGTGCTCCCCACGCCGCATGTCAGCCTCGAAGGCTTGTCCGTGGCGGCCCCGCGCGGCCGGGCGGAAAACCTGCTGACCATGAAGCAGGCGGATGTCAGTGTCAGCCTCATGCCCCTGCTTTCCGGCAATATCATTGTGGATACGGTTCGTCTCGTAAATCCTGACATCCAGTTGGAAACATTGCCGAACGGAGAAAATTCCTGGCTTTCGGACAAAATGCTGGCGAACAAAAATGACGCGGCATCGTCCGCCGATGCGTCATCGTCCGGCGGCAACGGTGCGGCGGAAAAAATTGTTTTGAACCAGCTCGAAATCGTTGACGGGCGGCTGTCCTATATCGATCGCCGTACCGGCAAGGAACAAAAGATCGAAAAGATCAATACCTCCCTAAAGGCGGATACCTTGAAAGGGCCGTTTGCGGCCAAGGGTTCGCTCGACTACAACGGCAAGACCATTGCCTTTGATGGCGACACCAAAAAAATTGATTCCAAAACGGGCGACATCGATGCGGACATTTCGCTCAGCCTGCCCGATGACAATGCCGAATTCGCGTTTAAGGGCGTTGTGGGTCAAAACCCGCTGAACGTGCAGGGCAAGATGGAGGCGCAAGCCGACAATCTGGCGTCCGCGCTGGCCTTCGGCGGGGATTCCCCCAATCCGGCCCTTGCGCAAAAACTTGCCTTTTCGGGGTTGGTCACGGCAGGGGAAGACAAGGTTCAATCCGAAGACATCGACATCACGTTCGGCAAGACACAAGGCAAGGGCAGTATCGTCCTGACCGGTCTGAAGGCCAAGAACCCCGTGACATTGAATGCGGATATGAGCTTTGCCGGTATCCTGAATTTTGACGATCTTGCCCCCGCGGCGGGCAAGGGCGCGCCGGCCAGTGTTGAAGAACGTGTGGCGAAGGGGGAAAAACTTTCGGGTCAACCTGGGTTCCTGCCTGAAACGCTCAGCCTGCCGTTCCCGCTGACCGCAAAAATACGTGTGGTGGCGGATGGCATCCAGAGCAAGGGAGCCATTTTTAAGGGTGTCACCGCCGACATTTCGAAGGAAGGCCCATCCATCGATATTCTGGCCAAAGCCATGGACATTCCGGGAAAAACACAAATAGAGGGCAGTGTCGCCTTGCGGTACGGCAATTCCTCCGTTTCCGGGGAGCATGCCGTTACTTACGCCGATCCGGCGATGACGTTTTCTGTGCGCGGGTCTTCGGAACAACTTCCGACATTGCTGCGTACCTTCGCGCCGGAACAGGGCAGCAATCCCGCGCTGGAAATATACAAAACCGCACAATTCAACCTCGGCGGGGATGTGAACCGCGATATGGTATCCGTCAAGAACAGCAACCTGAAACTGGACCAGACCACGGTGGGGTTGTCGGCGTCTTACAGGCCGCGCGGCGCGGCGGGCCGACCGGATATATTCGTGGATCTAAGCACCGATACCGTGGATCTGGATTACATCACCAGTCGTTTGAACGGCCAGAAAAACCAGGTGGTGCAAAAAAGCCCTGCCGCAAAAACCGATGTAAAAAAGGCTCTGGAACCGGTACGGTCGTTTGAGGTTCCGGTTAATCTGATCTTTGATGTCAGTGCACAAAAGGCGATCTACAACCAGCAGCAAATTACCGGCGTGCGGATCAAGGGACGGGCCGCAGGACCGTCTTTAACGCTGGATGTGGCGTCCGCGCAAAACTATATGGGGGCGGCGGCGAGCCTGAAGGGAACCGTTGCGAACCTAAAGGATTTGTCTGGCGTTGACCTTAACTTTTACGGCAAGACATCGGATGTGAAGGCCCTGATGCAATCCTTGAAAATGGATGCATCCAAAATCCCCGCCTCCGTCAATGCGGCGGAGGTGAATGTTGCTGCAAAGGGCCAGGCGGACAATCTGGATTTCAGTGCCGATGTTGCCGCCTTGAACGGGCAACTCAAAGCCTCCGGACAGATGACCGGGCTTTTGGACACGCCCGCATTCAACAACCTGACCATCGGGGCGAAGCACCCGAATTTGGTACGGGCCGTCCAGATTATGAACCCGTCCTTTTCCGGCGGGCCGGGATTGGAAAAGCCGTTCGAATTCAATGCGCGGGCGGTCAAGAACGGGGATAGTTACGATCTTTCGGGTATGAATGCCAGTCTTGGTTCCACGACCTTTGCAGGCGATCTGAAAATCGCCACGGGCGGGAGCGTGCCTTCGGTCAGCGGCAAGATCGATGCGGGGAATATCCCGCTCGACAGCCTTTTGGGTGCAAAAACGTCTGCAGCATCGGGTGGTGGTTCCGACGGCGCGGCGGGGGCATCCGATGGTGGAAAATGGTCCCGCACAACCATCGATACGGGCTGGATGCACACCATCAATCTTGATCTGGCACTTTCGGCAAAATCCATCACCTATGGCGGGTGGAATTTCACCAATCCCAATACGAAACTGACCTTAAAGGACGGAAACCTGCTGGTTGATAATCTGCAATCCGGCCTGTTCGGCGGCACGGCCGAGTTGAGCGCGAAGGTCCAGGATCCGGCCGATCCGAAACAGCCGCTGTCCGTGGCCATCCAAAGTGCGATGGATAAGGTGGATTTAGAACCGCTGGTGACGGCCATGAGCGGCACCCGCCGTTTGAAAGCTACGGGGGACGTATCGCTGGATATGAATGTCCAGACGACGGGGCTGAGTTCCCACGCGCTGATGAGCGGTCTGGGCGGGAAGGCAAACCTGTCCGGCAACAATGTCGTGATGAAGGGGTTCGATCTGGCCCAGATCGGGTTGGCGTTCGTGGATACCGGCAAGCCGCTTGACCGGCTGAATAACATCGTCGGCGGCGCGACCCAGAGCGGGGAAACCCGGTTCGATACCATCAAGGGGGCCTATGACATCAGTCAGGGGATCGCGACGATCACCAGCATGGAAATGGACGGGACGGCCGCCAACATCGTGTCCAGGGGGAATGTGAACCTGCCGCTCTGGACGATCGATACGGTTCATACGATCACCTTCAAGCAGGCCAAGGAGGCCGGGGCATTCGATGTGGCCATCAAGGGGCCGCTGAGCAGCCCTGCCAATACCTTCGGCCGCGGTATCTTCAATGATGTCCTGACCCGCCGTTTGCGCCAGCAGGCGGTGGACAAGCTGCCCGATGTGCTGGGCAAAGACCTGTCAGGCAAACTGCAAAATCTGGGCATCCTGCCGCAAAAACAGACGGCCCCGGCCCCTGTGCCCGCCGAAGAGGTTCCGGCCACGGTTCCGGATGCGGCGGCACCCGCGCCGGCACCAACGCCTGCGCCCGCACAAACGCCGCAGCAACAACTTCAGGACGAAGGCCAAAAGGCCCTGCAGGGTGTTCTAAAAGGATTGCTGCAATAAGGTTTGCTGCGGGGCTAATCCCGCAGCAAATAATCCAGAACATACAAACGCAAGGCGCTGGACAGGTTCGTCCCGCGCCTTTCGTCTATGTCGGTGATGAGGGCGGCCAGAGAACGGTTCTGTCCGTCGGCGATCTTCTTGAGTGCGTCCCAGAACGGGGCCTCCAGCGAAATGCTGGTGGTGTGTCCGGCAATGGTGACGGAGCGTTTGACCACCTTTTCCGCAAGGATGTCGGCCATGGGTGCCGCACTATGCCTTGGGGTGGATCATGTCTTCGGGTTTGACCCACTGGTCATACTGTTCGGAGGTGAGCAGCCCCAGTGCGATCCCGGCTTCGCGCAAAGACAATCCTTCCTTGTTCGCCTTTTTGGCGATCTTGGCGGCGTTGTCATACCCGATATGGGGGTTCAGGGCGGTCACCAGCATCAGGGAGTTTTCCATCAGATACTGGATGCGCTCAAAATTGGGTTCGATCCCGACAAGGCAGCGGTTCGTGAAGCTGCGGCAGGCATCGGCCAGAAGGCGGACGGATTGCAGCACATTGTGGATGATGACGGGTTTGAAGACGTTGAGTTCAAAATGCCCGTTGCTGCCCGCCACGGTGACGGCCACATGGTTGCCCATGACTTGCGCGCAGACCATGGTCATGGCCTCGCACTGGGTTGGGTTGACCTTGCCCGGCATGATGCTGGACCCCGGTTCATTTTCGGGAAGCAGCAATTCGCCGATCCCGGACCGCGGGCCGGAACCCATCAGGCGGATGTCATTGGCGATTTTCATCAAGGATACCGACAGGACATTGAGTGCACCGGACAGTTCGACCAGCGCATCGTGGCTGGCCAGGGCTTCGAATTTGTTTTCCGCCGTTTCAAAGGGAAGGGCCGTAATGGCCGAAACATTCGCGGCAAATTTTTCGGGGAAACCGACCTTGCAATTGATGCCCGTGCCGACCGCCGTGCCGCCCTGCGCCAGCTTCATGACGCGGGGAAGAGCGGCCTTGATCCGCTCAACGCCGAACTTGATTTGTGCAGCATAACCTGAAAATTCCTGCCCCAGTGTAAGGGGTGTGGCGTCCTGCAAATGGGTGCGCCCGTTTTTGACGATTTTGGCGAATTGCTGCGCTTTTTTGTCCAACGCATCATGCAGCATTTCAAGAGAGGGGATCAATTCATGGTGCACCATTTCCCCCGCCGCAATATGCATGACGGTGGGGAAGGAATCGTTGGAGGACTGCCCCATATTCACATGGTCGTTGGGGTGGACGGGGGTTTTGCCGCCGCGCGTTCCGGCAAGAATTTCATTGGCGCGGCCCGCGATCACCTCGTTCGCGTTCATGTTGGTTTGCGTGCCCGATCCGGTCTGCCAGACGGACAGCGGAAACTGGCCGGACAGCGTACCGTCAATCACCTCATCGGCGGCCTGCACAATGGCGGTGCCCAGTTTTTCATCCAGAACGCCCAGGGCCATATTGGCCATCGCCGATGCCTTTTTTTGCACGCCCAGAGCCCGCACAACGCCGGCCGGCATCTTTTCGGTGCCGATGTCGAAATTCTGGGTCGAACGCTGCGTCTGTGCACCCCAATAGGCATCGGCGGGGACTTCGATTTCCCCCATGGAATCGGTTTCGATGCGGGTGGTACGGCTTGTAGTGTTTTGTGCGGTTTTCATTCTTGTGTCTTTGCTATTTTTCCAGTTTTTTCAATATATTAACGTGCCCCATTTTGCGGCCGGGGCGGGCTTCCGTCTTGCCATATAAATGGACGCAGGCGTTGTCGTCCGCATAATAGCGGGGAAGTGCGGTCACGTCATCCCCGATCAGGTTGATCATGGTCACGCCGGTATGCTGCACCGGTTTCAAAATAGGAAGGCCGCAAACGGCGCGGACATGTTGGTCGAATTGTGAAACATTACATCCATCCATCGTCCAGTGGCCGGAATTATGGGTGCGCGGGGCGATCTCGTTGGCGATGAGCTGACCATCTTGGGTTACGAACAATTCCAGGGCCAGAACGCCGACAAGGCCGACGGCTTCGGCCAGCTTTAAGGTCATGGCGCGGGCCTGTTCCTCCAGTGCGGCGGGCAGTCCCGGTGCCGGAACGATGCTTTCAGACAGGATGTGATTTTTGTGATTGTTACGGGCGACCGGGAAGGCGTGGGATGTTCCGAACTGATCGCGCGCGACGATCACGGACACTTCATAAGCGAAATCTATAATACCTTCGATAACAGCTTCATCCGTGCCTAATTTTGTCCAAGTATCTCGACTGTTGCCATTATCATCCTGTTTTACTTGACCTTTTCCGTCATATCCGAAACGGGCCGTTTTAACGATGCATTTTGAAGCTTTCCAAAGGGTCAGCGCGGCATCAATATCTTCGGCTTTGTGGGCGGGTGCCCACGGCGCGGTCGGAATGCCAATATCGTTTAAAAATTTCTTTTCTTTCAATCGGTTCTGCGAAACCTGCAAAAGTTTGGCATCGGGAAAGACGGGTTTAATTGATTGCAAAAAATCCACTGTTTCCAGGGGGATGTTTTCGAATTCATAAGAAATGACATCAACGGAATTCGCAAACGCTTTTAATGCATTGAGATCTTCATAAGCGGCGCAGGTAAAAATGTCTGTTACCTGACTGGCTGGGCAATTTTTTTCCGGACAGAAAATGTGGGTGTGGATTCCCAATTTATGGGCGGCGAGGGCGGACATGCGCCCCAGCTGGCCGCCGCCGAGGATGCCGAGTGTTTTGGATTCCATTTTCATGTCAGGGAATTAACCATATTGTTTCATGTGAAAGCTGAGTATTAAGCCCGTTTTTTCGCCGGTGTCTATCCGCGTACGATAAAATAACCCACATATCCACAGGTGCAAAGACCCTGTTTGCATCAAATTTCGGGTCAGTTTTGTTATGGGTTGTGGATAAGTCTAATTAATATCCACAGGCTGTGGATATTAATCTTTGGGGTGTTCGGCAACCGAGTCCGTCTGGTTCTTCCGATAGGATTCCAGCCTTTTCATCAAGGCGTCGTCGTTGATGCCGAGGATGGATGCCGCCAAGAGGGCCGCATTTTTGGCGCCGGCCTCGCCGATCGCCAGTGTTCCAACGGGAATTCCACCCGGCATTTGCACGATGGAGAGCAGGGAATCCATGCCTTTTAAGGCTTTTGATTTGATGGGAACACCCAAAACAGGCAGCGTTGTGAGGCTGGCAACCATCCCTGGCAGGTGGGCGGCACCACCGGCTCCGGCGATAATTACCTTCAATCCACGGCCTTGCGCCTCTTCCGCATACGCGACCATGCGCCGTGGCGTGCGGTGCGCTGACACGATTTTGACCTCATGAGGAATTTGAAGTTCATGCAGTATGTCATGGGAAATCTTCATGGTTTCCCAATCTGATTGAGATCCCATGATGATGCCGATGAGAGGGCTTGGATCGCTGTGCGTCATTGTGAACCGCCTTTGAACCGGGTTGTCAGGCAATAATATCCGGCAGGATATCGCTCTTTAATTTCTGGATCTGGTCTTTTAAAGCCAGCTTTTTCTTTTTCAGGCGTTGAATCTGCAACAAATCGACCGGCGGCGTGTGTGTCAGCCGGTCAATATCCGCGTCAAGGGCCCTGTGCTCGCTTTCAAGGGTGGCGAGCTTTTCCGAAAGGTCGCTATAGTCTTCCATCGATCCAAAATGGGTAGAAGTCTGATTTTGAGTGATAAAGCATAGCAGATTTTTTGTGTTTTGGTAAGAAAAAGAAGGGGATGGGGTCAAAAAATCCTTTTGGCTTTGCCCGAGCGATGGGCTAAAACAATGTAAATTTCCTCTTACATCCCCAAGGATTCCTATGAGCAAAAAAATCGGTATTTTGACGAGTGGTGGCGATTGTGCCGGTCTGAACGCGGTCATCCGTGCGGCGGTGCATAAGGCGGACCTGCTCGGCTGGCAGGTTTACGGCATTCTGGACGGGACGGCCGGCCTCCTTGAAAAAGAGCCGCAATACCGGATTTTGACCCCTGCCGAAATGGACAGCAATGTGTTGCGGATGGGCGGCACCATTCTGGGCACCACGAACAAGGGCAACCCCTTTGCCTTTCCGATGCCGGACGGGACGACCAAAGACCGGAGCGGGGAGATCATCGACAATTTCAAAAAACTGGGTCTAGAGGCCGTGATCGGCATCGGCGGGGACGGCAGTTTTGCGATCCTGCGCCGTTTGACGCAGCAGGGCGGGATCAAGATGGTGGGGATTCCCAAAACCATCGACAATGACCTTGGCAAAACCGAACGGGCGGTGGGGTTCGATACGGCGGTGGCGGTGGCGACGGAGGCTCTGGACCGGCTTCAGCCGACGGCGGCTTCCCATGACCGCGTCATGATCCTGGAGGTTATGGGGCGCGATGCGGGGCATATCGCGCTGTCTTCGGGGATTGCCGGCGGGGCCGATGTCATTTTGATTCCGGAAATCAAATATACGTTGGAAAACGTGGCAGCCAAAATCAAGCGGGTGAAGGATTCCGGGCGGAATTTCGCGTTGGTCATTGTGTCCGAAGCAGTCAAAACCCCGAACGGCGAAAAATTCGAAATTACCTATCATGGCGGCGAAAAACGCTATGGCGGGATCGGAAATTTCCTGGCAGCGAAAATTTCGGAACTGACCGGGTTTGAAAGCCGGGTCACGGTGCTGGGCCATGTCCAGCGCGGGGCCCCGCCGACCTATGGCGACCGTCTTCTGGCTTCGGCGTTCGGCGTTCGGGCCGTGGATCTGATCAACGAAGGCAAATTCGACCGGATGGTGGCCTGGCAAAACCGTAAACTGGTGGATTACCCGATCGAGGAATGCATTGCGGCCTATGAAGCCATCGACCCCAATGATACGCTGGTACATACGGCGAGGGGGCTCGGCATTTCCCTTGGCGACCAATAAAAAGGTAACATGGGTCTATGGCACTGGATTATATCAGGCAGTCGCTAAGCGATGACGAAGAACTGGTCCATGTCGGCCATTTTCATTGGATGTACACGGTGGGTGCCGTCCTGAATGTTCTTTTCGGTTTTGTTTTTTCCATTGTAATTATTGTCTTTTCCTTAAAGGCGCAACCATACCTGCCGCAGATGTTTCGTGCCGATGTCATGCCGGGGGCGGGTTGGCTGGAAATCGTCCGCGGTCTTCACCCCGGGATCAAGATTGTTGCGTTCATGGTGTTTATCATGGGCGTCTTCCGTTATGCGCACATGATGGTGATCAAGGCGACGACCGAAATCGCGATCACGAACAAACGTCTTATTTATAAGCGTGGGTTGATCGCGCGGTATGTGGGCGAAATGAATATCGACCGGATCGAAGGCGTAAATGTGCTTCAGGGCGTGTGGGGCCGGATTTTGAATTACGGGCGCGTGATGGTGCGCGGAATGGGCGTGGGCGAGGTTGTGTTGCCCTCCATCGAGGACCCGATTAAATTCCGCAAAGCCATTGAAAAGGCAAGGAGCGTCTGACCCGAAAATGAAACAGGCTTTTTCCCGTCCGAAAAACGAAGCAGAGGCCATGAAACTGGCCGGTATCACACTGACGGAAGATGAATCTTTCATAGCAACCTGCGTCATCCACGGTGCAATTTTCTGGAAGGCCGTGGTCGTCATCGTTCTTGGCATGCTCATGCTGCCGACCTTTGCGTTCAGTCTTGGTGTGTTTTTGATGTTCGTTGGCGGCATTATGCTCGGGCTTGCCTGGTTGACGCGCCATTTCCTGATTCTGGCGGCCACCAACAAGCGGGTTTTTATCCGTAGCGGTGTTGTATATGCGGATATGATCGAACTGCGCTATACCCAGATTGAAAGCGTCGAACTGGGAATCACCCCGATCGGTCAGATTTTCGGGTATGCCAGCGTCATTATCACCGGAACGGGTCAACGGCGGGTCATTGTGCCGTTTATTGCCAACCCGCTGGATTTTCGTGCCAAGGTCAACGACATCCTCGTCAACAAATAACGCCCGTGCGCCTTGTCAAAATACGGTTGCTCCCTTAAAACTTTTCCCCGGTACAAACAAAAGGAAAAGAGGGCAAACCAATGTCGCGTTCATCACCATTCAAAAACGGCAAATGGGATAAGACCCATCTGGTCAGTCGCTATGTGACCGAAGGGCCGAAAAGCGCGCCGCACAGATCCTATTATTATGCGATGGGTATGACCGAAGAGGAAATCCACCAACCTCTGGTCGGTGTGGCAACCTGTTGGAATGAAGCCGCGCCCTGTAACATCGCGTTGTCGCGGCAGGCGCAGTCCGTCAAGAAGGGCGTCTCCGAAGCGCAAGGCACACCGCGCGAATTTACCACCATCACCGTCACCGACGGGATCGCCATGGGACACGAGGGGATGCGATCCTCGCTTCCCAGCCGCGAAGCGATCGCCGATACGGTGGAATTGACCATGCGCGGCCATTGTTACGATGCGCTGGTGGGGCTCGCGGGATGCGATAAATCCTTGCCGGGGATGATGATGGCGATGATCCGGCTCAATGTCCCGTCGATCTTTATGTATGGGGGGTCGATCCTGCCTGGAAAATTCCGCGGGAAAGACGTGACGGTGATCGATGTGTTTGAAGGCGTGGGCAAACATGCGACGGGGGAATTCAGTGACGCGGATTTGCACGAAATGGAATGCAATGCGTGTCCGTCCGCCGGGGCGTGCGGCGGTCAGTTTACGGCCAACACCATGGCCTGTGTGAGTGAGGCAATCGGTCTGGCCTTGCCCGGATCGGCCGGTGCGCCTGCACCCTATACGAGCCGGGACGAGTATGCCTATGCGTCCGGCAAAGCTGTGATGGAATTGGTAAAATCCGGTTTACGCCCGCGCGACATCGTGACCCGAAAAAGCCTCGAAAATGCGGCGATGGTGGTGGCGGCCACAGGCGGTTCCACGAACGCGGCGCTCCATCTGCCGGCGATGGCGCATGAGGCGGGGATCGATTTCGATCTCTTCGATGTGTGCGAGGTTATGAGAAAGACGCCGTATATCGCGAGCCTGAAACCCGGCGGTAAATATGTGGCCAAGGATCTGTTCGAAGCGGGCGGCGTGTCTGTCGTTTTGAAAGAACTGATGCGCGGCGGCTATCTGCACGGTGATTGCATAACCGTGACGGGAAAGACGATCGAAGAAAATGTCCGTGACGCGGTTTTGAACCCCGGACAGGATGTCATCGTCCCGATCGATAAACCGATTTCCGTGACCGGCGGTGTTGTTGGATTAAAAGGCAATCTGGCCCCCGATGGCGCGGTGGTCAAAATCGCCGGGATGGACAATCTGGTGTTCGAAGGTCCCGCGCGGTGCTTTGACTCCGAACAGGACTGTCTGCAAGCGGTTCTCGACCGGAAATACAAAGAGGGCGATGTGTTGGTCATCCGCTACGAAGGGCCCAAAGGCGGTCCCGGCATGCGGGAAATGCTGTCCACCACCGGTGCGTTATACGGTCAGGGGATGGGCGGCAAGGTTGCACTCATCACCGATGGCCGGTTTTCGGGGGGGACACGCGGGTTCTGTATTGGTCATGTCGGGCCGGAAGCCGCCGTCGGCGGGCCGATCGGGCTGCTCAAGGATGGTGATATGATCCGCATCGATGCTGAAAAGGGCACTATGGATGTCAAATTGACCGAGGCGGAACTGGCCGAACGAAAGAAAAACTGGAAGCCCAGAGAGAACATCTACGGGGCCGGTGCTATCTGGAAATTCGCGCAGGCCGTGGGGCCGGCGCGGACAGGGGCGGTTACGCACCCAGGCGCAAAGGGCGAAAAGCACGTTTTTGCCGACCTGTAATCGGATCATTTGAGGATCATTCAAAAAAGGCGGCGGAATGCCGCCTTTTTTTGTGGTGCTGTGGATCGTATTTGCCGCTGGACGTTTATAAACTTTTGATTAACGATTGTGGGTGAGAATGCCTAAAGGCCTTTTTATTCAGTTCGTTCACCTGCCATGACTTTTACGACCAAAAAAACACTTCGTCGATCCTTGCTGCTTTTGATGATGGCGGCCTTGGGCGGGTACGTTTTTCTGGCGTGGTCCTTTCCGGCGGCATCACAGGCGCAGGCCTTTCGTTCCGCCCATCTGGCGGAGGAGAAGTTCTATGACGCGGACTGGCTGGAATCTTTTTATCAGGGGCGGGATATGCGGCCTCTGTGGCTTCGTGGTTATGCATCGTTCCAGCCGCGCGCGGATGGCGTTCTGAAAATTCTGGATGAAAGTTGGAGTCACGGGCTCAATCCCGAAAACTATCATGTTGAACGGCTTCATGCCTTGCGCGCCGAGCTGAACGAAGAAAACAGGCGGGATTTCGATATTCTGATGTCGGATGCCGTGATCCGTTATGTGCGGGATTTAACGGGGATGCGCGGTATCCGCAGGGCGGATGAGCGTTCCTATAAATACTGGCGGGAGCCGATGGAGCCCGCGCAGATTTTGTCCGAAACGGGCGATGCGCAAAATCCGGTCAAGGTGCTTCAGGAATTGGCGCCCACGGGAAAGCTCTATCATGCGCTTCGCAAGGCACTGATCGAAACCGTGCAGGAAGCCGGGGTTCCCAAGGAGCCGATCAAAATAATCCGTACCCTGAAACCCGGACAAAAAGACAAAGTCGTTCCGGCCTTGCGCACCTATTTTGGTCAGGAAGACTCCGCCTCGACCCTTTACGACGATACTCTGGCGGCGGACGTTATCAAATTACAACGCCGTTACGGGCAAAAAGCAGATGGCATTCTTCGCGCGGAAACGGTGCAGGCCATCAACCGCGGGCCGGAAACGCGTATCTTCCAGATTTTGGCGAATATGGAACGCTTGCGCTGGATCGGACAGGATCATCCGGACCGGTATGTTCTGGTCAATATTCCATCGGCCAGCCTTTGGGCCGTGGAAAAGGGCGATGTGGTTTTGGAAATGCCCGTGATCGTCGGGAAGACGGCGCGCCCGACCTATAGTTTCAAAACGGAAATCAGCGGCGTTCGGTTCAACCCGAACTGGACGGTGCCGCCGACCATCAAGAATGTGGATTTTCTTCCCGCCCTTCAACAGGACCCAACCGTTCTGACCCGAAAAGGCATTCGCCTGATGTATCAGGGCCGGGAGGTTGATCCGGCAACCGTGGATTGGAGTACCGTGACACCCAAAGGGCTTGCGAATGTACGCATGGTGCAGGCACCGGGGGATGACAATCCGCTCGGCAAGGTGCGGGTGATCATGGAAAACCCCTATAACATATACTTGCACGATACCAACCACCGGGAAATGTTCGATGCGGATGACCGGACATTGAGTTCCGGTTGCATTCGCGTATCGCAACCGGAAAAGCTCGCGGACTTTATTTTGAAAAAAAATCAGGGCTGGACGTGGAACGGGATGCAGAAAATGATCGATTCGGGGCGCATGCGTGACGTTTCTACGGAAGAAAAGATTCCCGTTTACATCACGTATCAAACCATCTGGCTTGATTCCGAAGGGCAGTTGATTTTCGGGCGCGATGTGTACGGACAGGATGCGGAGCTGGCAAAAATTCTTAAGAAATCCGGAGCTGTCCACATCCCCCAAGGGGCTGAAATTTCACAAATTTCACTGTGATATGAAGGCGTTGTGAAAAAGAAGCGTTTTTGGTATAGTGGAATCATGCGCTTCGCCCTTTGACAGGCGCGTATCTTTTGCTAAAAAGCACATCTTTACGAAGGACATTCTCCTTCGCGTCAACAACCAAAGAGGTTCCATGACTTCCCAGGCCAAAGGCGGCTCCGCCCTTATTGTTTCCCGTCGCAAGTTTTTAGGATTCGGTGCGCTCGCCGCCGGTGCGGTTGCCGCATCGTCAGTTCCGCTCAAAGCCTCCGCCGCTATTTTTGGCGGCGGGACGCAGCTTGACGGCGCGCGTAAGATTTCTTTTCGGAACACGCATACGGACGAAACCTTTACCGGTGTGTACCGTGTGGGGGATAAATATCTTCCCGATGCGTTCGACCAGATCAATATCGTCTTGCGTGATTTCAGATCGAATGAATTGTTTCCGATCGACCCGCGCGTACTCGACATCATCTACACCGTTCACCAGATGACGCAACAAACGGAACCTTATGAAATTCTCTCCGGTTACCGTTGCCCGAAAACGAATTCGTCCCTGCGTTCCCATTCCGAAGGCGTGGCCAAAAATTCCCTTCACATGACGGGGCAGGCCATCGATCTTCGTCTGCCGGGGTATTCGACCAAGGGTATCCAGAAAATCGCCCTATCGTTAAGGGCTGGCGGTGTCGGGTATTATCCGAAGAGCGATTTCGTCCATATGGATTCCGGGGACGTCCGTCACTGGTAGAATTTTTTTGAAAAACCTATATAAGAAAAGCCTGTGGTATGATCACGGGCTTTCTTTGCTTTTGGGGGTTTTATGATTATCGTCGCGCTCGGTGCCAATCTTCCCAGTCGTTACGGCACACCTGCACAGACATTGTACGCGGCCTTGAAAGCCATGGCGCAAAAAGGTGTCTGGCCGGTGCAGGTTTCGCGCGTCTGGAAAACCGCGCCCGTGCCGTTTGTCGAAGGACAACCGTGGTACCATAATGCCGTGGCGGTGGTTGAAACGGCGCAATCCCCCCATGAACTGATGTTGTCCTTGTTGGAGATCGAATCCGAATTCGGGCGTGTCCGCACGGTGAAGAATGCACCGCGGCTGCTCGATCTTGACCTCATCGCCTATGACGATTGGGTTGTCGCACTGGATCCTGAACTGATCCTGCCGCACCCGCGGATGCACGAACGTGCCTTCGTTTTGATGCCTATGGCGGATGTTCTGGACGATTGGACCCATCCGCAGACGGGCAAGACGCTGGAGACACTGATCGCCGCAATTCCAAAAGACCAGCAGGCGGAACCCGTGGAAGGCGGCTGGGATGACGGCCATTGATTTTGGCGGGCCGGCTCCCGTTTTGATGGGAATCGTGAATGTCACGCCGGACAGTTTTTCGGATGGCGGGCAGTTCTTTGACCCGCAAAAGGCCATCGCGCATGGAAAAAAACTGGTGGCCGAAGGGGCCGCCATTTTGGACATTGGCGGGGAATCGACGCGGCCCGGCGCGTCCCCGGTTTCCAGCGCAGAAGAAATCGCCCGCGTGGTTCCGGTGATCGAGGGGCTGAAAGGCTGCGGCGCGATGATTTCCATTGATACGCGCCATGCGGCCACCATGCGGGCGGCGATCGCGGCGGGGGCGGGTATGGTGAACGATGTTACCGCCCTGACCCATGATCCTGAAAGCCTGTCCGTGGTGGCGGAAAGCGGTGTTTATGTCTGCTTGATGCATATGAAGGGGGAGCCTCAAACGATGCAGGAGGTGCCCATTTATGGAGATGTGGTTGCCGAGGTTTCATCTTATTTAAGGGATAGGGTTGCCGCATGCGCGGCGGCGGGGGTGAACCGGAAACAAATGGTTGTTGACCCCGGAATAGGGTTCGGAAAGACTCTCGATCACAATATTAATTTGTTGAAAAACCTTGATAAAATAGCTGATCCCGGTATTCCGGTTCTTTTGGGGGCCTCCCGGAAGCGATTCATTGAATCCCTTTGCCCCGGTACGGGGGCGCAGGACAGGTTGCCGGGATCTCTGGCGACCGTTCTGGCGGGGTGGCAACAGGGGGTGCGGGCCTTTCGGGTTCATGATGTGGCGGAAACGGCACAGGCCTTGGCGGTCTTTCGGGCATTGATTTGACAAAATTAATGATTTACATATAGTATTTTCCTGTCATGAATGCGTTTAAAAATACAGTTGTCGGTGGTCTGTTAACCGGTGCTTCGATGTTGACGAATGTGTCGGCGACGGAGGCCGCGCCTGCCGATGGTGCCAGTCTTGCCGAAGCTCTGGGTTTACCCATCGGCGGGCCCCGGTTTTTCTGGAACGAGGCCACGCAGACGTCGGGCCGCCTTGCCTGTGAAGTGAAAACGGAATCGGTTCAGTGCACCTTGGATGCATCCAGTGCGCTGGCGCAAATAGACTACAGGCAAATACAAGACATTCGCATCGGTGTGGACGGAAAGCCACAGATTGAAACATCTTTGGCAGGCAGCGGGGCCTGGGAAGGTGATTACCGTAAAAATACCCATTACAAGGAATTTTATCAGCAGGCCACCAAAGTCGAATGGGCGGCGGGCGCTCCTTTGGCGCAGGATTCCTCCGAAGGGATCGTCCAGAACAACATCAAAATGGTCGAAGCTATCGGGGATCAAGCTGCCAAGGTTTCGTCGGATGTGCCGGTCAGCGATCAGTTTGGCATCCGTTTATCCACCGTATTTGATGGCAGTGCTTATTCGGTTTCGGCCACGGCCTTGCCCCGTGTGGCCCTGAATGGTGTCATCACGGAAGGATCGGCCGAATTCGCGGGGCGTGATATGACAAAATTCGATCCCGAATTTCTGGATAGGAATCTCGGGATGGCCAAAGAAGAGGGCGGACGCGCGTTTCGTTCTGTCGTCGCGCAAACACCCTGATTCTTTAGCCGAATTTCTTCATTTTCCATGGGAATGTTTCACCCACGATGTCCGTTAACGGTTCAAAATGGTGAAGGCTGCAATTTTCAATGCCGAAAATCTTGTGATTGTAGAGCGCGCCGATCGCACGAAAAACGCCGCCGTGGCACACGATCATCACAGGTGACGGGTGCGCCGTGACAAATTTGGTTATGGCCATTTTGACCCGCTCGTGAAACGCGGCGTGGGTTTCGCCGTTCGGTGGATCAACGCCATCCCGTGTTGGTTGGCGGGTTAGTTCCCACGGCTGGCCTTCCCAATCACCATAATGTTGTTCGGCGATCAGCGGGTCTTCGACCATGCCTAGCCCCAAATGTTCGTTGAGGATTCTGGCGGTGTTCCGCGCGCGTTGCAGGTGGGAATGGATGATGACGGTTGGCTTCACCTCCAGCGCATCGACGATTTTCTGTGCCTCGTAAGCCTGCTCAATCCCTTTTTGCGTCAAAGGAACGTCCACATGGCCACTGGCATATTGTTCGACATTGGCGATGCTTTCGCCGTGACGGATGATGTAAAAGGGAATTTGGGGGAGCATAGAACCTCTTAGACAATCGTTAGTTTTTGTTTCCGTTTTTTCAGGGCGGCAATGATGCTGTAGCCCGCCTGCATGGAGCTTTTGGGGTTGGACGGGTCGGGCACGTTTTCGATCTTGGCGCGTATAGTGCTTCCGCTTCCACTTACAATAATCTCGTGCGTGTTGCCTTTTGCGTCAGGATCGGCCCAGACCTCGACAAGCGTCTTTTTGGGGCCGATACCCGCCAAAGCAAGGGAGGCCGCCACATTCACGTTGGCGGGGAAGGCTTTTGCCGCCTCGAACACGTTGCCGGAGAAGATCATGATCCGATTTTGGATTCCATCAAGATTTATATTTTTTTCAATAAGATAAGGCGCGTTCTTAAATCCTTTTGGCGGTTTCATTGAAATAATCTTTGATTCCGTTATCTGGTTTTGCGTCATGGCGAAAACGCCATCGAGACCCGCCAATGCGCCGGATGGAACCAGAATGCGCCCGCTATGTTTTTTTGCCAGCTCGGCAATCCCGGGGTACAGGACCAGCGCACACGAAGAAATCATGACCAGCGTTTTACCACGGGACAAAACTTCGCGGGCGAGCTCCGGCACAGCGGCGGGTGGCAGGCATTCGACCACCACATCGCAGCGTTCGGCCAGATCGGCGAAGGATATGTTATCCACAGGTATGTCCACAGGCGTCAGATTGCTGACCGCCTCCAGCGTGTAACCTTCTACGCCTTCGATCAACGCTTTCGTGACAATTCCGCCCAGTGCGCCGACGCCGGCCACGCCGACCTTTTCAATATCATCGTTCATGGGGTACACATATTCCATGGAACAGTGGCGCGATCAAGGCTATGTGCTCTCCGTTCGCCCGCACGGCGAAAGCGGGGCGGTTGTATCGTTGCTGACCGAACAGTATGGGCGGCATGCGGGATTTGTGCATGGTGCGCAAAGTTCGAAAAAACGCGCGATGATGGAACCCGGCACGCGCGTGACCGCCGAATGGAAAAGCCGTGTTTCGGATCAGCTTGGCAATTTCACGCTGGAACAGGAAAGCGGAATCAATTTCGCCATTTTGCAAGATCCGCTGCGGCTTGGCGCGCTGATGTCGGCGTGCGCGCTCTGTGATGTGACCTTGCCGGAACGTGAAGCGCATCCCGGCCTGTTCCATGGGTTTCATACCCTGATGGGGATGATGGATCAGGACATCTGGGCGGCGGCATATATTTATTGGGAAATCGCGTTGCTGAAAGAGCTCGGCTACGGGCTTGATCTGGCGCGTTGCGCGGGCGGGGGGGATACGCAAACGCTGGCCTATGTATCGCCGAAATCCGGTCGCGCGGTAAGCTATGCAGTCGCAGAACCTTATAAAGAGAGGCTTTTGGAGCTACCGGCTTTTTTGAAACCCAACGGCGGGCCCTACGATCCCGAAGAAATCGCCAAGGGCCTGAAGATGACCGCGCATTTCCTTGAACACCGCGTTTTTGCCCATCATACGAAGGGGATGCCGGAGGCAAGGTTCCGGTTCGAGCAACGCTTTATGAAGGTTGCTCAGTCATAGCGGATTGTATTTCCTTTGAAAAAGCCAGAACAAACAACGCCCGATACTTCTTTGCCGTTTACGTTTACGGCTGTGAATTCGGTTTTGTACCGATCTTTGGCATCGCATCCGAACCAACTGTAGCCGCCCACATGAACAGGGGTTAATCCCTGATCAATAAGAGCTCCGGTGGCTCCGTCTACGTCTTGCCAAAGTGGATTGTTCATGGCGGCTGCGAATGCGATAGCAATCGCTACACCAGCCAAAGTGGTGTTGTCAGACATTTTATTCTCCCTGTGGTAGTTTCTTAATTATTGTCGTAAATCTAGCAAAATATAGCGCAGAAGGCAACGAAATTCGCGGTATTTGTGAACAGCGAGGCTTGCGAAAATGAGGGCGAGCCTATAGAAAGCGTTATGGCCAAGAAAAGTACACCAAAGAAGACGGTTGAATCCAAAATCGTTGATGAGGGGATCGGCAAGATCTTATCCGAGCGGTATTTGTCGTATGCGCTCTCGACGATTATGTCGCGGTCGCTGCCCGATGTGCGGGACGGGATGAAGCCCGTTCACCGCCGTGTCCTTTTCGCGATGTATCAATTGCAACTCAACCCCAACACGCCGCCGAAAAAATCCGCGCGGGTTGTGGGCGATGTCATCGGTAAATATCACCCGCACGGCGATTCTTCGGTTTACGATGCCATGGTGCGTCTGGCGCAGGATTTTTCCGTGCGCTACCCGTTGGTCGATGGCCAAGGCAATTTCGGGAACATCGATGGCGATAACGCCGCAGCGATGCGTTACACCGAAGCGCGCATGACAGCGGTGGCCCAGTTGATGCTGGAAGGGATCGACCAGAACGCGGTCGATTTCCGCCCCACCTATGACGGGTCCGAAGAAGAGCCGATTGTGTTGCCCGGCGCGTTTCCGAATTTGCTGGCCAACGGGTCATCGGGGATCGCGGTCGGTATGGCCACCAATATCCCGCCCTTTAACGTGGCGGAGCTGTGCGATGCAATGCTGGCCATGCTCGACCATGCCGTGGAAGAAAAGGAGTTGGTCAAATATATTCCGGGGCCGGATTTCCCGACGGGCGGCATTCTGGTGGAATCCAAGGAAAGCGTGATCGAATCGTACCGTACTGGCAAAGGCGCGTTCCGCCTTCGCGCACGGTGGGAAAAAGAAGAGCTGAAGGGGGGATCGTACCAGATCATCGTAACCGAAATTCCGTATCAGGTCCAAAAATCGAAACTGATCGAACGGCTCGCTGAACTCATCACCAACAAAAAAGTCCCGTTGCTCGATGATGTGCGCGATGAATCGACCGAAGACGTGCGCATCGTTCTGGTGCCGAAATCACGCAATGTCGAAGCCGATCTTTTGATGGAAATGTTGTTCCGCAATTCCGATCTGGAAACGCGGTTCTCCATGAACATGAACGTGCTGGACGGTGGGCTTGTGCCGCGCGTGATGCCGCTCAAAGATGTCTTGCAGGCATGGCTCAACCATCAACAGGAAGTGCTGGTTCGCAGATCGCAACACCGCCTTGAAAAAGTTCTGCACCGTCTGGAGGTTCTGGCCGGGTATCTGATCGTCTATCTAAACATCGACGAAGTCATTAAAATCATCCGTAATTCCGATCAACCCAAACCCGCGTTGATGAAAAAATTCGGGCTGACTGATATTCAGGCCGAAGCGGTTTTAAACATCCGGTTGCGGTCTTTGGCGAAGCTCGAAGAAATCGAAATCCGCAAAGAGCATGACGCGTTGGAAAAAGAGCGGGATGAGCTGGAAAAGCTGATCAAATCCGAAGCACGCCAATGGACGGCGATCAAAAAACAAATTGCCGGATTGCAAACGATATTTGGTAAATCTACGCCGCTCGGGAAACGCCGGACGATGGTGGGCAAGGTGCCGACGCCGACCGCGATTGAAAACCTCGAAGAAGCACTCGTCGAAAAAGAACCAATCACGGTGATCTGTTCCTCCAAGGGCTGGATCCGCGCGATGAAGGGCCATGGTATCGACCGCAAGGAATTGAAATACAAGGATGGTGACCGCGAAGGGTTTGTGTTCGAATCCATGACGAACGATAAAATCCTGATCTTCGGATCGAACGGCGTGTTTTACACCATCGGCGGGGATAAGCTGCCGCCGGGCCGCGGGTTTGGGGAACCGTTGCGTTTGATGGTGGATCTGCCCAACGATGCCGACATTGTGGAAATGGATGTTTATCGTCCCGCTACGAAGATGGTGGTGGCGACAGATGGCGGCCGCGGTTTTATCGTCAAGACGGATGATGTGCTGGCCCAGACGAAAAAAGGCAAACAGGTTCTGGGGTTGGACGGGAAGAGCGAAGCAAAGCTCGCACGGATCGTCGGTGAAAATCACGATCATGTCGCCATTATCGGCAAGAACCGCAAGATGCTGGTGTTCAAGCTCGAACAGATTCCCGAAATGGCGCGCGGGAAGGGCGTGGCTTTGCAAAAATACAAAGACGGGGGAATTTCAGATTTGAAAACCTTCAACTGGAAAGAAGGCCTGACCTTCAAGTATGGCACGGGAGAAACGATCGTATCCAATACCAAGGAATGGGTCGGTAATCGCGCCGATGCGGGCAAGCTGCCGCCCAACGGATTCCCGAAAAGCAACAAATTCTGATTAACCGCAATCCATTGTAAAAACTGAAAAAACCAGCCTTTCATTGACGGCGTTTTGACGTGGGTATAATTTCACCCAAAATAAAAATAACCGTCAGAGGGTTGTGATGTTGTCTTTAAGAATGCCGTGGGCGCAGGCGAAGCGCGTACTGCCTGTTGAATACGTGAACGGCGAAAAATTGCGGCAGATCGCGTTTAGCCCCGATCATCATTTGAACGGTGTATCCTGGTTCTTTAATGATATGTGGAAGCTATACCGTCAGATGGATCGATATAACGCGGGGGTGCCCAGGGCACAACAGGCGGACATTCGAGTAAGCCCAGCGTTCTTGAATAAAACGCTTCCTGCATTGTTGTTGCCGTTCCGGCCACCGGTCGATACAGAGATCAAGGGCATGCGTCTTGCTTTGGGGTTGCGTGAGGTCGATCTTTCTTGGGAAATGCACAAGGCAACCGGGAGCAAACATTCCTTTAAAGCCACCATCGGCGAACAGGCGATTTTTTGGACAGCTGATGGAAGGGAAACTAACTTTCCTTCATTCGAATCTTTTATCGATCTTTGTGCGAAAAAATCCTGCGCATGGCCGTTGGCCATAAAGTTATGTCAGGGCGTGGCATCACCGTCTGTCATACCTACATAAACAGGTTTTTACGTATCTTGAATCATGGAAAATCAACAGTTCCGGAAGACCGGCGGTAAAGCGGGTCTTTGGCGGCTTTTTCCGCTTCTTTCACGGCCTCGGTGCTCATATTCGCGCCGACCTGCGTAATCAGGTCCTGACGGAGCAGGATGATGCTGATCCGTCTGTTCTGCGGATCATTCGGGTTGTCGGGGATCAGGGAATCCTTATCCGCCTTGCCGAGCACGTTGTTGATTTTGTTGTCCGGAACGCCGGCAGTTATCAGAACGCGGCGCGAGGCATTGGCGCGGTCGGCGGACAATTCCCAGTTGCCGTAATCGTTACCTTTGGAATAGGGGATCGCGTCCGTGTGGCCGCGCACCGAAATTTCGTTGGGCATCTTGCGAATGACTTCGGCGACTTTTTGCAGGAGTTTTTCGGTGCGTTCATACATCGTCGCGCTGCCTGACGGGAACATCGGCTTTCCATCCTGATCCACGATCTGGATGCGAAGCCCTTCGGGCGTCATATCCATTTTCAGGTTTTTCTGAAGTTCTTTTAAATCCGGGTTGGCTTCCATTGCCTGCTGGATGGCTTTTTCCGCCTTCTTGAAGTTTTCTTCTTCGCGTTTTTTCAATTCCTGCTTGAGCTGCTCATCCGTGATCTTGTCCTGCCCGGGTTTTAAAGACGGGTGGTTTTCTTCCGGCGGGGCCACGCGTTGTACGTTGGTGACCATGGCGCCTTCGCGCGAAACGCTCAAACCGCCCAGCATGCCGTTGGCACCGCTTTCCGTGACGGAAATTTTTGGGTTCGGGTCGAAATATTCGGCGATTCCCATTTTCTGTTCTTCGGTGGTGACGTTGAGCAGCCACAACAAAAGAAAGAACGCCATCATTGCGGTTACGAAGTCGGCATAGGCCACCTTCCACGCGCCGCCATGATGGCCGCCGCCGCCGCGTTTGATTTTCTTGATGATAATGGGCCTGAGTTCGTCGCCCTTGCCGCCCTTGTTATCTTTTGCCATGGCCTCTCGCTTCGTTATGCCGACGGGCTGGGCAGGGCGTTCAGTTTCTCTTCGAGTTCCTGGAACGTCGGCTGAACGTCATGGGGGAGGAATTTGCGCGAAAACTCGACGGCCACCTGCGGTGCGCAACCGTTCAGGAATGCAATCACGCCAACTTTCAATGCTTTGTAATACATGACTTCGGTGGCGGCATAGCTGGTCATCGCACCGGCGATCGGGCCGACCATCCCGTAGGCAAGCCAGACGCCGAGGAATGTTCCCACCAGCGCGCCGCCGATCATGTGGCCCAATACTTCCGGCGGTTCGGAAATCGATGCCATGGTTTTGATCACGCCAAGAACGGCGGCCACGATACCAAGGGCCGGAATACCATCAGCCATTGTTTGCACGGCGTGCCCCGGATGGCCTTCGTGTTCCTTGATGGTTTCAATCTCTTCATCCATCAACGCTTCGATCGTCATCGGGTCTTCGTTGCCGAGCGAAATGATCCGCAGATAATCGCACAGGAACGTGATGGCGTGGTGGTTGTTATAAAAAGACGGGAATTGTTTGAACAGTTCTGAATCGTGCGGGTTTTCGATGTGTTGTTCCATGGCCAGCCAGCCTTTGGTGCGGGCGAGCTTGAACACCGTGTAAAGCATCGAAAGCATTTCGATGTAATCGTCTTTGGAATAGGCACCGGCTTTTTTCAGGGCCTTGAAATAACTGAAGGTGTGTTTGACGGCGGACGGGGAGTTCGCGACCATAAAGGCGCAACAGGCGCAGCCGAAAATGATGATGAATTCGCCGGGCATGGCGGGCAGGATGGCCCCCACGATCAAATGGATTGCCTTTTCCACGCCGGCTGCGACCATCAGACCGCCGAACGTACAAACAAGAACTAGGGCTAGACCCGCAAATTTCATATTGAATGAGAATCCCTGACTGGTGGAGAGAACTTTTTAGACGTTAAGAATACCCTGAAACTGGTAAACAGAATGTTACCAAGGACATATGATTGTCCCTGTTTTTGCGGGTTTGATCAAGCGGTGGAAACGGGTGGGCGTATAATAAAAGGGCCTGATGACCCCTTTATTTTAAATAACACCCAAAAACTATGCGCTAAAAGGGCGGCCTTCGTTCAGGAAGCGGGCGACGTCTTCGCCGGCGTAGGTCAGAATCATATCCGCCCCGGCCCGTTTGAAGGCGAGCAGGGACTCCATCATCGCGTCCTGATAGTTCAATGCACCCGCCTGCGCCGCAAAACGGATCATCGCATATTCGCCGCTGACCTGATAAACGGCGAGGGGGAGATCGCACGCATCGCGCAGCTTGCAAAGAATATCGAGATACGCCATGCCCGGTTTGACCATCAGTATGTCCGCGCCTTCGGCCTGGTCGAGCAGCGCATCGCGGATCGCCTGACGCGCATTGGCGGGGTCGAGTTGATAGGTCTTGCGGTCTTTGCGGACGTTCGGGTTGGCGCCCAGCGCGCAACCGGCGGCATCGCGGAACGGGCCGTAGAAGCAGGATGCGAATTTCGCGCCATAGGCCATGATCGGAATATCCGAAAAGCCGGTGACATCCAGCGCGTGGCGGATGGCGGAAACCTGTCCATCCATCATGCCGGATGGCGCGATGATGTCCGCGCCGGCCTCTGCCGCCACAACGGATTGCATGGCAATATTTTCAAGCGTTTTGTCGTTATCGACATCGCCGTGTGCGCAAACGGGACCGCAATGGCCGTGGTCGGTGTATTCGCAAAAACAGACATCGGCGATGACGGCCAGTTCCGGTGCCGCATTTTTTGCGCGGGAAATCATCCGGGCGAGCAGGCCGTTCGGGTCCATCGAATCCGACCCGATCGAATCCTTGTTGTGCGAAACGCCGAACAGTATGACGGATTTCACACCGGACGCCGCGATGTTTTTCACACGCGCTTCCAGGCTTTTTTCGGTTTCGCGGAACACGCCGGGCAGGCTGGAGAGCGGCATGCGTTCATCAATATTTTCTTCCACAAAGATTGGGACGATCAAATCGGATGCCTGAACGTCATGCTCGCGGACCAGATGGCGGATGGCATCGGTGCGGCGCAGGCGGCGCATCCGGACATGCGGAAAACGGTTGGAAGACAGGCTTTCGGTCTTGATCAGGTCAAAATGGGATTTTCCCTGCTCCGGGACTGTTTCGCCCATCGATTTCTTCAGGTCTTTGATGATGTTGGAATCGCTCATGTTCAGCCGCCTTTTAACCCTCGTTAGGCCATTTTGGCGGGAATGTAAATTCTTGTGTGCCGTTCGTCCTTGATATTTATCACAAAGACGACGATCGTATTGCGGGCGCGGCAAGGATTGGTTAATATTTTAGGCGTATTTTAGAAGATGGCCGTTTCGGTCATTCTTATTTTCATAACTACAAAACCGGAGATCATCGCGTGTCCACACCGTATTTTGAAGCCATCCAATTGATCGAACGCCTGCACCGCTATTTTCTTGATGTGGTGAAGGTGGAACTCGACCGCAAGGGCATACAGGACATCAACAACGTACAGGCGATGATCCTTTACAACATCGGCACGGATGAAATGACGGTGGGGGAATTGACCCTGCGCGGCTATTACCTCGGCTCGAACGTGTCCTATAACGTCAAGAAAATGGGCGAAAACGGGTATATCGAACAGGAACGCTCCGTCCATGACAAACGCTCCATCCGCGTGAAATTGTCCGACAAGGGCAAGGAAACGTACAAACTGCTCTCCGATATGTTTTCCCGCCATGAAGACAAGATCAAAGGCACGGAACTCTCCCCTGAACGCATGAACGATGCCATCAAAACGATGAAGATGTTCGAGCGTTTCTGGACGTCCCAGTCCCAGTTTACGGGTCTGGCAAGTCTGGATGATGAGGAATAAAATATTATTGACATAATGATGACGGTTGTTTAGATGTCCCATCTCGTTTGAGGTGGATATTTATGGATTCCGGTATGCAGGCAACAAAAGAGCTTCTTCTTGCGGATATGAAAACGGCAGGTGTGCCGCAACGTATCCGCAGAAATGTGCAGTATTTCATGTGCGATTTGACGGGAACGGACATCCTGCAACCCCGCTGGGATATTTTTGCCTGTGCGTTGATGATTTCGGATCATGAATTCCGGTCATCATCGTGGCATTGCGGTCCGAAGTCGTTGAATGCCTATCATGATCTTTTAAAAGAATACGGGTTTGTTCCCGGCGCGCTGGAATATCAGCGCGGGTATATTCTGGATGGGGTTTGGCATGTCCATCCACGCCAAACCCGCGCTTTTATCGCGGATCGTCTTACGGAAGATTATGTTTCCCGTATCGTCGATATAAAGACAGACGCTACGCAGTCACTGTCTTTGGGCGGGAGTTTTTTGGGCGCCCTGTTTGGCAGCCGGGTAAAATATGCCCCGAACGTGGGCGGCCCTAGAACGCCGCATGGCCCGTCTGGGCCTTGCCCAGTATGAGTGCGTGGATATCGTGCGTGCCTTCATAGGTGTTGACGGCCTCTAAATTCATCATATGGCGGATCACATGATATTCATCGGCGATGCCGTTGCCGCCCAGCATATCGCGGGCGGTGCGCGCAATCTCCAGTGCCTTGCCGCAATTGTTCCGTTTCATCATCGAAATGCTTTCCGGCGCGGCGCGGTCTTCGTCTTTTAACCGGCCCAAACGATAAGCCCCGTGAAGGCCCAGTGTGATTTCGGTTTGCATATCGGCGAGCTTCTTTTGAATGAGCTGTTGCGCCGCCAGCGGTTTGCCGAAAATGACACGATCCATCACATAGGCGCGCGCTTGATGCCAGCAGGCCTCTGCCGCGCCGATCACGCCCCAACTGATGCCATACCGCGCCGAATTCAGGCACATCATCGGGCCTTTGAGTGAATTCACATCCGGAAGGCGGTTTTCTTCGGGCACAAACACGTCATCCATCATAATTCCGCCCGTTGTTGAGGCACGCAGCGAGAATTTCCCCTCAATTTTCGGTGTTTCGAGACCTTTCATGCCGCGTTCGAGGATAAAACCGTTGATCTCGCCGCTTTCCACCTTCGCCCAGACAACCATGACATCGGCGATGGGGGAATTCGTGATCCATTGCTTTGATCCGTTCAGTTTGAACCCGCCTTGCACCTTTTTTGCGTTCGTGCGCATCGAAGACGGATCGGACCCGCCATCAGGTTCGGTCAATCCAAAACATCCGATCATTTCGCCAGTCGCCAGTTTTGGAAGGAATTTTTGCTTTTGTTCTTCTGACCCGAACGTATGGACCGGGTACATGACCAGCGAGGATTGGACGGAGAGGGCAGAGCGGTAGCCGGAATCCACGCGTTCCATTTCGCGGGCGATCAGGCCATAGGCCACCTGGCTGACGCCCGAACAGCCATAGCCTTCCAGATAACATCCGAGCAGGCCCAGTCTACCCATCTCTTTCATTATCGCGGGGTCGAATGTTTCGTGGCGGTTGGCTTCGATAACGCCGGGGAGCAGGTGGTTTTGCGCAAAATCATGGGCCGTATCCCGGATCATCCGTTCGTCTTCGCTCAAAAGTTCGTCGATGAGGAGGGGGTCTTGCCAGTCAAAGGATGCGCGGGTGGCCATATCAGATGCTCCTTGGAATTTTATATCTTGCAGGTATTATACCCACAAATGCCTGAAGAACCTCTAAAAAACCGCGAAGTCATCTTTGAATTTTTTACCATCGGGCCGTTTGTGAAGGTATCCGCGCTGGATGTCGCCACCCTGACCGAGGCATCGATCCAGGGGCCAAAAGGGACATCCGAGCTGATTTTAAAGCAAAACGCCCTCAAAAAACTCGCTTATGTCATGCGTAAGAAAGGCTTGATCGAATAGGGGCCAACCCTCTATACAATGGGGGCATGACATTCAAGCTGGCCATTGCCTCCGATCACGCGGGATACGCGCTCAAAGAACATCTGAAAAAAAACTTCAAGGCCGTGCCTGTGGAATGGGTCGATCTTGGCACCCACGCACCGGAATCGGTCGATTATCCGGATTACGGGAAAAAACTGGCGGCGGCGGTCGCGGCGGGGGATGCGCCGTTCGGCGTGGCCATTTGCGGATCGGGGATCGGCATTTCGATCGCCTGCAACCGCAACCCGAAGATACGTGCGGCACTCTGTACGGATGCCACCATGGCGCGGCTCTGCCGTTTGCACAACGATGCGAACGTGATCTGCATGGGGGAGCGTTTGACGGGCACCGAGGTCGCGCTGGATATGCTCAAAGCATTTCTGGAAACGAAATTCGAAGGCGGCCGCCATCAGGGCCGCGTGGACAAACTGGGCAACTGTTAATTTTTAGAAAGGGTGAAACACATGGGCAACGCAGCGGAGAAAATTATGGGCGATAACAGCTTTTTTGGAGAAAACCTGATCGATAAGGACCCGGAAATTTACAAGGCGATGACGGCGGAATTGACGCGTCAACAAGACCAGATTGAATTGATCGCCTCTGAAAACATCGTGTCCAAGGCTGTGCTTCAGGCGCAAGGATCGGTTCTGACCAACAAATACGCCGAAGGTTATCCCGGCAAAAGATACTATCAAGGATGCGAGCATGTGGACGTCACGGAGCAAATCGCGATTGACCGTCTGTGCAAATTGTTCGGATGCAAATTCGCGAATGTTCAGCCGCATTCGGGTGCGAATGCGAACCAGGCCGTCTTTATGGCGTTGCTTCAACCCGGTGATGTTTTCCTCGGGATGGATCTGGGCCATGGCGGTCACTTGACCCACGGATGCCCCGTGAATTTTTCGGGCAAATGGTTCAATGCCGTAACGTACGGCATTGATGCCAATGGAAACATCGATTATGCCCAAGTCGAAAAAATGGCGATGGAGCATAAACCGAAAATGATCCTTGCCGGTGCTTCGGCCTATGCCCGCGTGATCGATTTCAAAAAATTCCGCGAGATCGCCGACAAGGTCGGCGCGTATCTGTTCGCCGACGTTGCGCACTATGCCGGTCTGATCGTGGGCGGTGCCTATCCGAACGCGTTCCCGCACGCGCATATTGTCACGACGACGACGCACAAGACATTGCGTGGTCCCCGCGGTGGTGCGGTCATGACGAATGACGAAGATCTGGCCAAGAAAATCAATTCGGCCGTTTTTCCCGGATTACAGGGTGGCCCGCTGGAACATGTGATTGCGGCCAAGGCCGTGGCGTTCGGTGAAGCGTTGCAGCCGGAATTCAAGTCTTACGCAAAAGCGGTTCTTGAGAATGCCCGCATTCTGGCCGATACGTTGAAGGCCGGTGGTCTGGACATCGTGTCCGGCGGAACTGATTGCCACATGATGCTGGTGGATCTGCGCCCGAAAAAACTGACCGGGAAAGCGGCCGACCTCGCGCTGGAACATGCGGGCATCACCTGTAACAAAAATGCGGTGCCGAACGATCCGGAAAAACCGATGGTGACATCGGGCATCCGTCTGGGCACGCCTGCCGGAACGACGCGCGGTTTTGGCCCCGCCGAATGGAAGGAAATTGGTGCGATGATCCTCGAAGTTCTCGATGGACTCGCCAAAAACGGCCCCGAAGGCAACGCGGATGTTGAAAAAGCGGTGCGTGCGAAGGTGAAAGCACTGTGCTCCCGTTTTCCGATCTATCCGGACGCGACCGCAGCATAGAATTGACGCGCGGCACAATATTGCCACGTAGATGGATGGAAAGAATCACTGATAAAATTATGCATTGCCTTTGTACTTCAGGGGCAGCGTGATGGTATTGGGTGTTTCCTTTGAGCTTATCTTACGGCTTCAATGACGCTGGAAATTTTGGGGGTGTGATAACGCCGCCTCCTGTTGCACGAGACGCTCTGGTTTTATCCGCCGTTATTCCTTTCAAAACGGACGAAAGAAAAAATTCCAATCACCATAACCGTTGGACGTTTACAATCGATGATCTAGGGTGCAGGCCGGATCAGATGATGCACCGGATTACGGAATGGATTTGCACGGATCGAGTCCTTGATCAGGAAGCCCTTCACGGAAATGACTTTGCAGATTACAAGATCGCGATGATCCATTTTCCCGAAGAAAGTTTTCCCGCTGTCGTGGGTGACTTCTATTTGACCGAGTTTTTACTGGATGGCCATAAACCGGAAGATGTAAAATCTTTTGGCGATTTCATGTGGCTGCTTGACCGTGACAGGCTTGGGCTTGCCATGCGAGAGGCATTGGTTGTGAATGCAGGCATCCCGGACGAACCTCCCCATGATTATTCATGGATGGAAACATTACGCAGGGCTAACCATCCTGCCCATGTGCCCGGTTCGGGTTTCCGCCCAAAAGGGGCGTTGATTTTGGCTGCCTAATTCTTTGGGTTTGCGCACGACGTGCCGTTGTGGCAAAAAGCGTCATGCGCTGCCCGTTTTGTGGACATGATGAAACGCAAGTCAAGGATTCCCGCCCCAGCGATGATGGCGGGTCAATCCGCCGTCGGCGTTCGTGCCCGTCCTGCGGCGGGCGGTTCACGACCCATGAACGGATTCAGCTCCGTGATCTCACCGTGGTCAAATCCGGTGACCGCCGTCAACCGCTGGACCGGGAAAAAATTATCCGGTCGATGCAGGTGGCCCTTCGTAAACGCCCCATCACATCCGAACAGATTGAGAAAGCGGCCAATGGCATTGTCCGGCAACTGGAAAGCTATGGCGAACCGGAAATCCCGGCGAAGGAAATCGGCAAACTGGTGATGAAGGCTTTGATCGAACTCGACATCGTCGGGTACATCCGGTACGCGTCCGTCTATAAGGATTTCCGCGAACCCGAAGACTTCAATGCGTTCGTCGAAGAAATCCAGACCCTGCAAAGCGAAAAGAAGCGGAAAGTGAACGAATAACGATGTTCACCGGTATTGTTCAAGGGACAGGCGTCATTTCCTCCATCCGTGAACACGGCTCCCTGCGCACGCTGGTCGTTGATTTTCCCTCCGGTTTTTGTGATGGCGTTGCTGTGGGGGCGAGCGTTTCGATCGATGGTGTCTGTCTGACCGTCACGGAAATTCTGTCCAAGCTATCGCTGTCCTTCGATGTGATGCTCCAGACGCTCAAGGTCACGACGCTGGGTGATTATAAACAGGGCCGGCGGGTCAATGTCGAACGCGCGGCAAAAGACGGCGCGGAAATCGGCGGGCATCGATTATCGGGTCATGTGGATTGCCGCGCGACGATCGAAAGCGTGTCCGTGTTTGAGGAAAACAAGGTCATCCGCTTTACGGTGCCGTCCGACTACACGCGCTATATCTTTGCCAAGGGGTATATTGCCGTGAACGGGTGCAGCCTGACCGTTTCCGATGCGGATAAGGGTCAAAGCTGGTTCGAAGTCTGGCTGATCCCCGAAACCCGGCGTATGACCACCTTTGAAGAAAAACAGGCGGGCGATGCCGTGAACATCGAAATCGAGCGTACAACCCAAATTATGGTCGATACGATCCGCGATGCCGTGCGAGAAGCCCTTGCTTCGTTAAAGGGATAATCCTATATCTATGGTGTTCTCAGGGCGGGGTGCAATTCCCCACCGGCGGTATGTGAAGCAACTTGTGCAACATTCACTTCACGAGCCCGCGAGCGGCTCTTGTCCACCCGATAAGAGTGTCAGCAGACCCGGTGAAATGCCGGGGCCGACGGTATAGTCCGGATGAAAGAGAACGTGATCCGCATCACCGCATCATTCGCGGTGCGTGCTGTGTCATGTTTTTCCCTGATCGGTTTGAACGGTGTGAAGGGAAAACGGATTGATGATTTCCAGCATTGAAGAAATTATTTCGGACGCGGGGCAGGGGCGCATGGTGATCCTTGTCGATGACGAAGCGCGTGAAAACGAAGGCGATTTGTTTGTTCCCGCGGACTGTATCACGCCGGAAATCATCAATTTCATGGCGCGTGAAGGGCGGGGGTTGATCTGCCTGCCGATGACCGGTGAGCTGTGCGATCGTCTGGCGTTGCCGCCGATGGTGACGGACAACACGGCCAAAAACAAAACCGCTTTTACCGTGTCGATTGAAGCGAAAGATGGCATCGAAACCGGCATTTCCGCGTTTGACCGCGCACACACAATCAAGGTGGCGATTGACCCGAAAACGATGCCCGATGATCTGGCGCGTCCGGGTCATGTGTTTCCGATCCGTGCGATCGAGGGCGGCGTGATGGCGCGGGCGGGACATACCGAAGCGGCAGTGGAGATTGCGCAGCTTGCGGGTTTTTTGGGTGCGGGTGTGATTTGCGAAGTCATGCGCGATGACGGACGGATGGCGCGTTTACCCGACCTCATTCTGTTCGCGCAAAAACACGGATTGAAGATCGGCACGATTGCCGACCTGATCGCCTACCGGCGCAAGAAGCTGGCTGCCTGAGATCATTATCGAGAGAACATCATGAACAACGAAGAACACAAGAAACCGTTCCAGAAAATTGATTTTAAAAAGAAACCGCATGTCATGGTGATTGAGGCACGGTTTTATGAAGACATCGGTGACATGCAGGCGGAAGGTGCGTTGGAGGTTCTGGCGGCGCAAGGCGCGACGTTTGAACGCTTCACGGTGCCGGGCGCGCTGGAAATCCCCGCTGCCGTCGTGATGGGTGAAAAGAGTGGAAAGTTTGATGCGTATGTCGCGCTGGGTTGTGTCATTCGCGGTGCCACCACGCATTACGAAATTGTCGCGGGCGAAAGCAGCCGCGCGTTGATGGATCTATCTGTGGCTGGTGGGCTTTGCATCGGCAATGGCATTCTGACGGTGGAGAATATGGATCAGGCGCTGGAGCGTGCGGACAAGGCGCGCCTGAACAAAGGCGGCGGCGCGGCGCAGGCGGCATTGGAAATGGTTGCGATCCGCGAGCGGTTAAAAGCGGCGGCCTAAGCGCATTCGCCAATAATTCTCTTGCAAACCAAGGGGCGGTCATGGTTTTTAAGCGGTCATGAACGAACCCGCCCGAAAACCTTCCGCCACGGCCAAAAGAAACGCCGCCCGTTTGATGGCGGTGCAGGCCGTGTACCAGATGGAGGTCAACCATAAGGACGCGCCCTTTGTGGTCGATGAATATCTGTTCCTGCGGTCCGGCATGGAGGTAGAGGGCGAATCGATGGTCGAGCCCGATGGCGCGCTTTTCAAGGACATCGTGCTGGGCGTGGCGGATCGCAAGGCAGACCTATCCGAAATTGTTAACGCCAACCGCGCGGGGAAAGAGAGAGCCGTTCCCACGATTGAACCGCTTTTGAATGCGGTGCTGCTTTGTGGCGTTTATGAGCTGATGGCCAAGCAAGATACTGATTTTCCAGTGATTATTTCTTCTTATGTCGATGTGGCCAAAGCCTTTTTTGGCGGCAATGAACCGTCTTTGGTCAATGGCGTGCTCGATTCCGCCCGCAAAGTTATCCGGGAATAACTACCCGAAAACCCCAATAAATTACCATTCGTTAATATGTTGCGGTGTAACATAATAACAGGTTTGGGCTTATCCGGTTTTAGGGATTTCTTTCATGAAGTTGCCGATCATTGCTTTGTTGGCCGTACTTCTTCTGGGTGGCGGCGCCGCCGGAGCCTATTTCTATTTCCAAAAGCCTGCGGAGGCCGCCGGCGGCCCGATGGATGAAGCCAAGGCCGCCGAGCATAGTGCCAAGGAGGCCGAAGCGGCCAAGGAAGGCGAAGGTGCGTCGGGGGCGCAGTACGTCAATATGGATCCGCTGATGCTGCCCATTATTGATGAAACGGGTGTAACGCAAACGGTGACGCTCGTTATCTCCCTCGAAGTTCCGGACGACGCCACATCCAAGGAAGTCGCGCATCTGACACCACGCCTGAAAGACGCATATTTGCAGGAATTATACGGCAGTTTGAGCCGCAAGAGCGTGGTGACGGAGCAGGGCGTTCTGCGGGTCGATGCCATTAAAAAACGCCTGAACAAGGTCAGCGTCAAGGTTCTGGGCAAAGACAAGGTCAATGATGTTTTGCTCCAGATTGTCCAGCAGCGGCCCGTGATCTAGGCGGCACTACGCCCCAAAATGCTGCTTTACAGCAAACCCGCCGGTGCATTGGCGGGTTCTTTTATTACCCTAACGCCTTGCCAAGCCACATAAAATTGTGCAGTCTTTTGACCCAGTGCAGGGCCGGATAACCCGTGACCTTGTTCAATCTGTCAATGTAAAGGGGATCCTGAGAATGGAAATTTATGTGTTGATCGCCTGCTGTGTGATGGCCGCGCTGATTTTTGCGCAGGTCTGGACACGCGGCGTGATGAATATGGATGCCGGGAACGAGCGGATGCAAGAAATTGCCGCCGCTGTTCAAGAAGGGGCGAAGGCCTATCTGAACCGGCAATATACGACCATCGCGATGGTGGGGGCGGGCGTGTGCTTTGCACTCTATCTGCTTTTGGGCACGCATGTGGCCGTCGGCTTTATTATCGGCGGCGTTTTGTCCGCCATCGCCGGTTATGTGGGGATGAACGTGTCGGTGCGGGCGAACGTGCGCACCGCGCAGGCTGCAACCAAGGGAATCGAGGCGGCTCTGAACGTCGCATTCCGTTCCGGCGCAATCACGGGCCTGCTCGTGGTCGGTTTGGGGCTTGGCGGTGTGGCCGGTTATTACTGGTATCTATCGTCACACGGCACAGGCGATCTGCGTCACAGCCTCGAAGGTTTGGTCGCGCTGGGTTTTGGTGCCTCGCTGATTTCCATCTTCGCGCGTCTGGGCGGCGGTATTTTCACGAAAGGGGCGGACGTGGGTGCCGACCTTGTCGGAAAAGTCGAAGCCGGCATTCCCGAAGACGATCCCCGCAACCCTGCCGTGATTGCCGATAACGTGGGCGACAACGTGGGCGATTGCGCCGGTATGGCCGCCGACCTGTTTGAAACATACGCCGTGACGATCGTCGCGACGATGTTGATTGCGGCGTCTGTCTTCACACCAGAGGTGGCGCAGGACGTTGTTCTGGTTCCGCTGCTGATCGGTGCGGTTTGCATCATCGGTTCGATTGCCGGTGTGTATTTCGTCCGTCTGGGCAAAAAGAAAAACATCATGGGTGCGCTGTATCGCGGCTTTATCGCCAGTGCGGTTTTCAGCCTGATCCTCATCAGCGGATTGTTCGGC
>CAYRDI010000001.1:1747-11251 GCA_964423095.1 uncultured Micavibrio sp. | reverse complement strand
CAATCTGGGGATGAAGATGGGTTGGCAAATGGCCGGTGAAGGCGCAGGCGTTCTTCCGATCGCAAGCGTTTACTACTGCGTTCTGGTTGGCTTGGGTCTGACGGCCGCACTGGTGTGGATCACCGAATACTACACGGGAACGGAGCACCGCCCCGTGAAGGTGGTGGCCAAGGCATCGGAAACGGGCCACGGCACGAACGTGATCCAGGGGCTTGCCGTTTCGATGGAAGCGACGGCCTTGCCGGTTCTGTCCATCTGTGTGGCGATTTTCCTCGCCCACAGCTTTGCCGGATTGTTCGGAATCGCGATTGCCGCGACGACGATGCTTTCCATGGCCGGAATGGTGGTTGCGCTTGATGCTTACGGTCCCGTGACGGACAATGCCGGCGGGATCGCCGAAATGTCCGACATGCCAAAGGACATCCGTGTCACCACGGATGCGCTGGATGCCGTCGGCAACACGACCAAAGCCGTGACGAAAGGCTATGCTATTGGATCTGCCGGTCTGGCGGCGCTCGTTCTCTTTGCGGCCTATACCGAAGAGATCAAGCACTACTTGCCGGATCTGGCCAATATCAGCTTTCCGTTGCAGGAACCGTTCGTTGTGATCGGTTTGTTCATCGGTGGGTTGTTGCCGTATCTGTTCGGCGCGATGTCGATGACGGCGGTGGGACGTGCGGCGGCTTCGGTCGTCGTGGAGGTTCGTCGCCAGTTCCGCGACATTCCCGGTATCATGGAAGGAAAAGCCAAACCGGAATACGGTACGGCCGTGGACCTTCTGACCAAGGCGGCGATCGGTGAAATGATCGTGCCGTCCTTGTTGCCGGTACTGGCCCCCGTGCTGTTGTTTACAATCGCGTACAAGGTCGCGGGTCTGGAACCGGCGTTGCAGGCCCTGGGTGCCTTGCTGCTCGGAACCATCGTCACCGGCCTGTTCGTCGCGATTTCGATGACATCGGGCGGCGGTGCGTGGGACAACGCCAAGAAGTTGATTGAAGAGCAGGGCGGCAAGGGAAGCGAAACCCACAAGGCCGCCGTGACGGGCGATACCGTTGGCGATCCATACAAGGATACGGCGGGCCCCGCAGTCAATCCGTTGATCAAGATTGCCAACATTGTGGCCATTTTGCTGGTCGCGATCGTGGCAAAGGTTTTGATCCCTTAATTCCAACCGATACACGGAAAAGCCCCGCTGGCAACGGCGGGGCTTTTTTAATGGAGATAGCGGGCCGGTTTTTGGGCATCGGACAGACGCATCAGGACGGTGCGTGTGACGTCCAGATCTATACAGGGCCCGTAATGTTCGAGAGACAGATTTCCCGCCCGCAACCCGAATTTTGTGCGGATGGATTCCCGCGCGTCTGTCGTCAAATCGGGAATGACCAGATGGTGATATGGCGTTTGTTCCGGCGTACGTGCATGAATCGCGGTGAACAACATCATGCCGATATGTTCCGCATGGTGATGTTGCGTACTTACCATTTGCCCGACAACGCTCAAACTTTTTAATGACGGAATCCTTTTTTCGTCGGCCGCGGGGACAGCCAGATCGCGCAGGTTCGACCGACCGGCAATCGGGCGGAAAATCGCGTCAATTATCGCGTCGGCAGAACGGTTGAAATCCATCACGGGGTAATCCACGGAATGCCGGTTTCTCAGGATTTTTTGCCGCGGGTCCATGGAAAGATCGATTCTGGTGACTCCGAAATCGCGGAGCGTCATGGCCGCATGGATGGCCGCATCATGCCGGAACAGGCCGGGGGAGTGCGGGGACAAAAGTAAAAGGACGCTCTTCATACGCAATCTTCAATCAAGGATACTCTGTGTCAATCACCGCTAGCACGACCGTCAAATTTATGTCAATGAATACCGTATGATTGAAAGGCTCGACATCACGGACATCGGCACAGGCGGGGATGGCATTGCGCGCGATGCGGACGGGCGCGCGGTTTTTGTGCCGCTCACCGCGCCGGGCGATGTTGTGGAGGTGGAGGTTGATACCGATGGCCGGGGCAAAATGATACGCCTTGTGACCCCATCCCCTTTGCGCGCCGATCCGCCCTGTCCGCATTTCGGTGTTTGCGG
Source organism: uncultured Micavibrio sp. (assembly GCA_964423095.1). Lineage (GTDB taxonomy): Bacteria > Pseudomonadota > Alphaproteobacteria > Micavibrionales > Micavibrionaceae > Micavibrio_A. The sequence goes on along the minus strand of CAYRDI010000001.1, from coordinate 9,166 downwards.
TGGGTGCGCGCTCCAGCATTTGAATGTGGAAACGTATCAAAAATTCAAACGGGATTCGGTTTTGTCTGTGTTGCAAAAGGCCGGAATCGATTTGCCCGAAAAAGCAGAGACAATTTTTATCCCGGATCACACCCGCCGCCGCGCGAATTTTGCCGTCCGCATTGTAAAGGGCAAAGCGGTGATCGGATTCCACGAACGTAAATCGGCAACCATTCGCGATGTGCCGGATTGTTTGTTGATCCGCGATGATGTCCGCCGGATCATCAATGGCATGCGGGATTATCTTCCCGCCATCGCGGGTGATGGGCAAAAAATGGATGTGCTTGTCCAGTGCATAGACGGGCAGGCGGAAGTTGCGCTTACCGGAAAGATTGCACCGGGGTGGGAGGCGCAACAAGCACTCTCTGACACGCTGCGCACCCTTGATTTGGCGCGTATATCGTTGCGTGCACGGGATTACGAAACTTACGAAATCCTTCTTAACGCGAAGGGATTTATCAAAGCGTTCGATTCGCTTTTGGTGAATCTTGCGCCGGGTGCGTTTTTGCAGCCGAGCGATGAAGGCGAACGGACCTTGCGTGATTGTGTCATCAAAGGCGCAGGTGATGCGTCATGCATCGCCGATCTTTTCTGCGGCAACGGCACTTTTACGGGACCTTTGATGAAGGGGGGGCGCGTGACCGGATATGATTCCGCGGCGGATGCGATTGAAGGTTTGCGCAAAGCAGGGGCGAAGGCGCATGTGCGCAATCTGTTCAAAGACCCGCTCCCCGCCGATGAACTGTCCGCGTTCGATGCGGTGGTGCTCGACCCGCCGCGCGCAGGGGCGGCGGCGCAGGTGGCGGAGATTGGCTGGGCGCGTGTGCCGCGCGTCATCTATGTATCGTGCAATCCGCAGAGCTTTGCCAGAGATGCTGGCGTTTTGCAGGGGGCCGGGTACCGGCTGGCGGCATTAACCATTGTGGACCAGTTTATTTGGTCCGCACATACCGAGCTGGCGGCTGTTTTTACGTTGACATAACTGAAATGAATTGGCAGCTTTTTCAGTATGTTCAAGCCAGAGTTTGATTCCGCCGTCGCCAACAGCATTTCCGATGTGATTGCGTGGCATGATGTCCTTTCGCAAATCCGCGAGATTTCATACGTCGCCGATTTCGAGGAATTCAAGGATTACATGGATTTCGATTATTTCCAAAGCGCGGCAGAAACAATCGCCCGGACTTTTGGCAGGACTTTGGTAGAGTACGACGTCATTGAGGGAGTGGCTACGAGATCATTCGCCAGAGTCAAGGGTTCCTATCAGGCCCGGTACGATTCTTATATCTATGACCTTGAAAAAATGTCGTCATCACAGAGGGATTTTCGCGAAGAACAGATTGTCCGTTCATTCCGCAATTCAATGATGGTCGCGGATGTTGATCTTGCCCATTTCATTGTTGCGGTGCTGGAACCGAAAATGCAAAAGCCGGGGCGGTTCAAAAAAGAAGAGCACATGCCCCCCGTGGTCGTAAAGAATCCGGAAGCGTTGAAGACATATTTTGACATCAGCACCCCTTTCCGAATGGGTGGTGAGGTAAGGCCGCTTTCCGAAGACAGATCCTTGCGCAAATTAACCGCCGTTGTCGAGGCGCAGTTTTTAGGGGCCATTCATGACGAACGGGATTATTTCGCGTTTCTGGACGATGAGCTTGGCCGAGCTCTTGCCGCAGAATATGCAGATAAGCACTCAAACGATGATACGGCGGAGAGCCAATTAAAAGAGAAAGCGTGCCTCTATCTTGAAGCGTTACGCGTCAGGCATGTCGCCCTGTTTTATGCCGAAGATGGTGACGATGATCCGGATGGCCATATGGACGATTGCATGGATATGTTACGACGCGATCTTCGGGAGCTTTCGGTCAATCTGGCGGAACTTGCCCTTTTTTCCAGTGACTGGGAAGACAATCACAGTTTTTCAAAACGCGGGTTGTCACCGCGTTGAATTACGGACCACCGCCGGCGGTGGTGGCGGCATTTTCCTTGGCTTTGTTAAACCGTCCGACATTGCCAAGCAGTTGTTGCAGGACGGTGATGTCATTGCCGCTGGTCGGGGTTTTGCGGCGGACGTAAGGAACATCAATATCGCCTGCGTTCACGTTCTGGATGTCTTCGACGATTCCATCGTCATTAAATGCGACGACGACGATTTTCTTGTCCACCACCTTGGGGTCGAAAATACCGGTCTGTTCAGTTTTTTCGCCGATGTAATACCAGACATTGTCATCGAACGGCGCGTGGGTAGATGGGGAGCCAAGCGATTGGAGCACGTTGGTCCGGCTGCTGACCCCCGGGACGATTTCCTTCATCCGGTAATCTTCGACCATATTGCCGCGGACGGCTTCGGTCGGCGTACAGGCGGCCGTTCCAGCCAGAATGGCGAGCAGGGCAAGGGCGGAAAGTGTCGGTCCAAAAGTCTTCATGTTTTACAAATCCAGAAAAAATTCTATAGTTGCGTCCATACAAACCCCGATTTGTGAAGAAAGTATGATGCTTTTTACGTGGTTCAAACAAAGGGCGGCCCGCCGCCACAGCGCGCAGGAACTATACCAGTTGGCCATGGAGCAGTCCAGACGACCGGTTTTTTATACCGGTTGGGGGATTTCCGACACGATGGACGGCAGGTTTGACCTGATTTCCTTGCATGTGATTCTGATGAATTTGCGCCTGTCGGCCCTGGGGGACGAAGGGCGGCGGATGTCACAGGCTTTATTCGATGCCATGTTCCGGCGGATTGCCATCGACCTTCGCGAAGTGGGGGTTGGGGATGTGGGCCTGTCCAAACGGATGCAAAAGATGATGAAGGCGTATAATGGCCGCGCCCATGCTTACGCCGCCGCTTTGGCGGAACCGGAGGGGGCCGCGCTGGAACTGGCGATTGTCCGTAATTTGTTCCGGCAGGATGGGGAGGCGATTCCCCCCGCCACGCCGATGGTGGCGGCGTATGTTCTGGCCTGTCACGGAATGCTGGAACCCTTGCCGTTGACGGCGTTTGAATCCGCACAGGTACGGTTTCCCGATCCGGCGATGATTGCGCCCGCAAAACCGTCCGAAGGAAAAGAGGAAAGAGCCTATGCCTAAGCAGTATTCGCATGAAAAATCGGAATGGTCGTATCTGGTGGATGTGGAAGATCTGGAGCGCGGTCCGAAGACATTTACGTTTACGGCTTCGGATGAAGAGCGGGGAGATTTGGCCCGCCGGCTTGGCATTGTTTCCGTTGAAATGGCAGAGGCGAGCATCACATTGCAACGTGTCGGCGGCGGCGTAGTACAGGCGATGGGAACGATCCGCGCCGATGTCACGCAAAGCTGTGTCGTTTCGCTGGTCCCCGTAAAAAACCGCATCGAGGAGGAGTTCGAAGGATGGTTTGGCGATAAAAACAACGCCGTATCCTTTGCCAAGGCGCGCAACGAACGCGAGGCCAAGAAAGGCCATACCGAAATGGAAGTGATGGAAGAAAGCGTTGATCCGGAACCGATTATCGGCGGAAGAGTCGATGTCGGTGAATTGGCGACGCAATATTTATCGTTGTTCCTTGATCCGTATCCGCATGCGGACGGCGTGAGCGGGGAGTTCGTTGCGGGGCCGCAGCCGGAAAAAGATGGCGCGGGCGCGGCGATCCGCAAAAACCCGTTCGAGGCGTTGAAGGATTGGAAAGAGAAGCGGTAGAGGATTCTTCCGCAGCCAATTCTTAATGTTGCTTGAGTTGCACCGGATTTTTTCGGGCGATTTTTTATCATCGTGCCGATTTGGTAAATGTTGGTGGAGTTGATCCACATTTTTCGAGCATGCGGCAGCAGACAAAAAACCCGCACATAACGCTTATATTATTAGTACAAAATCGCTGTTTTGTCAAAGAGCGGTAGAATTATCTGTCCGGGAATCCGGGCTTGCCAACGCGATGACCACGCACTGAGACCGGGGTTTCTCCTGCTGTGGCACCTGTCGCTTTTCTATCTTGAGTGGAGGCGGGGTAGGCACCTTCAGCCCACATCGTTTGAGAGGATGCGTAAAAGAAAGGCTGGCTCAAAGTTGCTGCCCGAACCGGATTTTCAAGCCATTGTTTGCGCAAAGTCAGGGCACGTTCAAATATCTTTTCATCAACGCTCCGGCGAAGCGCATCAAACAGGGGGTTTGCTTCATCAATGCATGCAAGATAGAGGCCGATTGTGTTCGGGTATGCCCTTGCTGTGCGCAAGAGTGGCTTCAGGAGTTCATGTGCTTTTCTTGTATCGCCTTCAATATAGCAAAGACTTGCTTTGTTAAAGATCAGGCGCGCACTTTCTCTTGTCTCTGGAACAAGCGTTTCAAACTTCTTGCGGTTTTTCATCAGGACATAAGCACTTGCCAATGCTCCTGTGACAGAAGTTGTTTTTATACCCGCTGTATAAAGCGGTTCCAAAAGGCCGATCGCTTCCGGCGTTTTTTCATCTGCCATGTAACAGTTTGCCAGAGAAACCTTTGCCAGAGGGTCATCTGGAAAATTTTCCAGTACTCTTTGGGCGTTTTGCGTGGCCGCCGTGACCTCCTGTCGTCTCAAGAGGAATCGCGTTTGCTGGATTTGCAAGTATCTGTCATCCGGAAAGAGAGCGAGCCCTTTTTGCAATATCTGCCCGGCCGCTTCTTCCTGATCGTGGGCAACCAAAAGATCTATGGCTTTGGAGTAAATTCCTACGGGCGTTGCGGCATATTTGCTCAGGTCTATTGCAGCTTGAGCAAGATTTTTGCCATCATCAATACGTTGTGCGGCAAAGCGGCGTGCCGCTTGTTCCAGCCGGACATAGGGAAGGTCCTTTTTAGTACGTTCACGGCCACTGCGTAAAAAGTTATTCTTTGACATAATGCATGTTTTACCGATTTTCCATCTTTTGGGCAAGGTTTTTCGGGGCGGGCGGTAAAAAACGGTTAAAGTCATTAATTTCTTGCATCGGGCCGTGGATTTGGGTATCACGGGCACCGGAATTCGAGATAAAGGACCAAAATCATGGCTGTACCAAAGAGAAAAACCAGCAAATCCAAGCGCAACATGCGTCGTTCGCACCATGCGCTGACCGCCACCAACTGGAGCGAGGACGCCAAATCCGGCGAGCCCGTTCGCCGTCACCATGTCGATCTGAAGACCGGGATGTACCGCGGACGCCAAGTTCTGGAAGCAAACGAATAGGCATAAGCCGACCCCATCGGGTTTATTCATACCTTTCTTTCCCCGCCCCGGCGGGGAAAATTGTATGTGGATGGATTTTCCGGTCCATCCTTTCGCCGGATGCAAAAAGGATGATATAACGAAGTCCGGTTCAAACATTCCCCCGAACGCCCCGATGGGCAGAGCGATACAGACGCCTTTGATAAAAATAAGCACATGACGTTCAACCAGACTATAGCCCTCGATGCGATGGGCGGGGATTTTGGCCCCGAAGTGATTGTGCCGGGTGCGGCGCAGGCATTAGAAAAGGTGCCGGGCGTATCTTTCCTGTTTTTCGGGGATGAGGCGCAGATTGCCCCCGTGTTGGCAAAACACCCCGCCCTAAAAACCGTTTCGACCATTGTTCATACGGATAAGAAAATTTCGAGTGCGGACAAACCGTCCGCGGCCATCCGCGCGAGCAAGGACACATCCATGCGTCTGGCCATCGAAGCGGTGAAAGAGGGGCGCGCAGGCAGCGTGGTTTCCGCCGGCAATACGGGCGCGTTGATGGCACTTTCGAAAATGATTTTGAAAACGCTGCCCGGAATAGAACGCCCCGCCATCGCCAGCACATTTCCGAATATGGAAGGCAAAGCGACGCTGATGTTGGATCTGGGCGCGAACCTTGAATGCGATGCGGATGTGTTGGTGCAGTTCGCCCTGCTCGGTGCCACCTACGCCCGCGTGGTTTTGGGGATTGAAGCCCCGACCGTGGGATTGTTGAATGTCGGCACCGAAGATATGAAGGGCCACGAGGAAGTGCGCGCGGCCTCTGCCACTTTAAGTTCCGTTAAATTTCACGGCGTGTATAAAGGGTTTATCGAAGGAAACGATATTACCAAGGGCACCGTCGATGTCGTGGTCACCGACGGGTTCACGGGGAACGTCGCGCTGAAAACCGCCGAAGGGGTGGGGAAGCTCACCTCGAAATTTTTAAAAGACGCGTTTAAATCATCGCCCCTTTCGATGCTGGGTTATTTGCTGGCCTCGGGTGGGATGAAGCTGCTCAAGCACCGGCTCGATCCGTCCCGTTACAATGGCGGGATGTTTTTGGGGCTGGACGGTGTGGCGGTAAAAAGCCACGGCAGCAGCAATATCGACGGCACAGAAAACGCCATTCTTGTTGCGGCCAATCTGGTGAAGAACGGTTTCAACGTCCGTGTGGCAAAAGAAATCGCCGAAGTGATGGCGCAGGGCGCCTTTGGCAAAAAAGAAAACGAGACGTTATCCGCATGACCCGCAAAGCGTATATTTCCGGCACCGGTTCCTATCTGCCGGAAAAAATCCTGACCAATGCCGATCTGGAAAAGATGGTGGATACGACCGATGAATGGATTGTCCAGCGCAGCGGCATTCGTGAACGCCACATTGCAGGCGAACATGAAAGCACGTTTACGATGGCGGTCAAAGCCGCCGAGCGTGCGATTGCATCGGCCGGATTAACGCCGGATCAGATCAACGGCATTATCGTTGCCACGACGACGCCCGATACGACCTTTCCGTCCGTTGCGGTGAAGGTTCAGGCGGCCCTTGGCATTCCGCATTGCCCGGCGTTCGATGTGCAGGCGGTGTGTACGGGGTTTGTGTATGCGTTATCGACCGCCAATGCGTTTATCCAAACGGGGATGGCGAGCCGGATGCTCGTCATCGGTGCGGAAAAAATGTCTTCGATCGTCGATTGGAGTGACCGTGCGACGTGCGTGTTGTTTGCCGACGGCGCGGGCGCGGTTGTTTTGGAAGCGCGCGATGCGCCCGAAGACGAAGGTATCGACGGGCAGGGAATCCATTCCACGCATTTATATGCGGACGGTGAAGGGCGCGAATTGCTTTATACCGATGGCGGCCCATCGACGACGCAAACGGCGGGCCATATCAAGATGGAAGGCCGCGAGGTTTTCAAATACGCCGTGAAATATCAGGCCGATATCGTGGGGGAGGTTTTGGCGCACAATCATATCCACCCGGACCAGATCGACTGGCTGGTGCCGCATCAGGCCAATATCCGCATTATTGAATCCACGGCCAAGAAGCTGAACATGCCCATGGAAAAAGTGGTGGTCACGATCGACCGCCACGGCAACACCTCCGCCGCGACCATTCCGCTCGCACTCGATGAGGCCGTGCGGGACGGGCGGATCAAGCGGGGGCAGATGCTCCTCCTCGAAGCCATGGGCGGGGGTCTGACCTGGGGTGCGGC
>CAYRDI010000001.1:0-1647 GCA_964423095.1 uncultured Micavibrio sp. | reverse complement strand
CAATCTTAACCCTTTCCATTCATTGGATAATTTCTATATCTTTTGTTGACCCTTTGTTTTCAAAGGGTTACAATGGAAGCATACAAATAGAAAGGATGGCGTCATGACCGAACGCACATTGACCCGCGCAGACCTCGCCGAGGCTGTTTACGGACAGGTAGGCCTCTCCCGCAATGAATCCTCCGACCTCGTCGAACAGGTCTTAGATGAAGTCATGAACGCATTGATTTCTGGGGAAAACGTCAAGTTATCTTCCTTCGGGAGCTTTTCCATCCGCGAAAAAGGTGAAAGGATCGGACGTAACCCCAAAACGGGCGTTGAAGTACCGATTACCCCCCGGCGCGTTCTCGTGTTCAGAGCTTCCCATGTTCTGAAAGACAGGATCAGCAAAGGGGAGTAGGGGTCCCTTTTTTGACAACCTGTTGAATTCGAAAGTAGACCGATGAGCAATTTGGCCGCACAGAACCCATCGTTTAACCAAGAAGAGTCCTACGCCACGCAAAAAGCAACGCCGGTGGCTCCGCAGGCCGAAGCCAAGACGGTGAAAAAAGCGCAAGGCGCGTTCCGCACCATTTCCGAAGTGGCCGACGAGTTGGACGTTCCGCAACATGTTCTGCGTTTCTGGGAAACAAAATTTTCCCAAGTGAAACCTTTAAAACGTGGCGGCGGTCGCCGCTATTACCGCCCCGAAGATGTTTCCTTGCTCAAGCATATCCACCATCTGCTTTACACCGAAGGTTACACCATCAAGGGTGTGCAAAAACTGCTCAAAGGGCAGGGCAAGAACCAGATCGCCGCGCAGGTGGAGGCCGAAGAGGTCGCAACAACGGTACAAGCTCCCGTGGTACAACAACAACCCAAAGCGCAAGTGGAAGGCCGCGTTGTGATGCAACCGGCGCAGGGAAAAGTATATAACCTGTCGGATCGCCAGCGTTCCGCATTGGAAGATATGCTGACGGAGTTAAAAGCCCTTCGCGCGATGTTTCCGGCGGAAGCTCTGGACAAGGCCGGTTAATCGCAGGATTGAAGAAATAAAACAAAAGCCCCCGTTCGGGGGCTTTTTTTATTGGTTGTCTTTTGCCGACCTATTTCTTTTCGTGTCTGGCCAGCCAGTCTTTCATAAAAGCGATTTCCTTTTCCTGCGCAACAATGATGTCATCGGCCATTTTTTGCAGTTCTGGATCCTTGCCTTTTTCCTTTAAGGTTTTCGCCATGTCCACCGCGCCCTGATGGTGCGGGATCATGCCGTTCACGAAATCAACATCGGCATCGCCGGTGGCTTTTACGGCCATCATGTCCTTGTGCATCGTTTCCATGGCGGTGGCATAAACATCGGCCGGTGCAGCATCATCCATCGATTTCATCATCGCGGCATGATCATGGGCGGGCATGGCATCCTGCGCCATCGCGGCGGGGGAGGCCAGAACGGTCGCAAGGGCGGCCATGAACAGTGATTTTTTCATCGGAGAAATCCTTTCGGTGGTTGTTTTTATTATATTTATAGGCGTTTGAGGCCATTTCATGGCAAGGCGACGGTGGGCGGAAAATACCCCGCAACGCCGCTTTCGGTTTGACCTCGCGCCCAAAACAGGTTATTTGTCCCCTCCAGTCGGGGTGTGGCGCAGCCTGGTAGCGCACTTGCATGGG